>JAUXDE010000033.1 GCA_030618495.1 Clostridia bacterium | reverse complement strand
CACTATCGTTAATAATATTCTTATAAGAAACCTTGAAAATATTCCTCTGTTTTTCACCAAAGGAATTACCAGTAATCCTCCGAAATTCGGGAAATTATTGTACAGGCCGTTTGTGATGTCTTCTTTTGCCATAAATTATGAAATCGGTGGACTTAATGTTGCCGGGTATCATATAGTCAATATACTTTTTCATGTTGCTAATGCTGTATTAGTGTATTTGTTAATTATTATATTATCGGGCATGGTAACAGGTGATGAGAGTATTCTGATAAAAGAAAACAACAAATATACAATAGCTCTGTTCATTTCGCTTGTATTTGCAGTCCATCCGATAAATTCAGAAGCTGTTAACTATATCTGGCAGCGGTCTGTCGTTATGGCAACATTTTTCTACCTGTTAGCGGTAATATTGTTTTTAAGAAACATAAACAGGAGTAATTACATATTATTCTTACTATCAGTAATATCTTATGTCCTGGCGCTCATGAGCAAGGAAATAGCAATTACGTTTCCTTTAATAATAATATTTATAGACTTGTATTTTATTTCCAATTTTAAGAATGATAGATTTATCAAACAATTCAAAAAATATCATTTATTGTTTATATCAGTGACATTTATATATTTGCTTATTAGATTCTTCGGTCACGGTGTTTTAAAAGAGTTTAGCTCTCCAACCGGTGACTCGGCAAGTATGTTTAATTACTTCATAACGCAGTTCAGAGTTATTATTAAATACATAACATTATTTTTCTATCCCGGGGGATTCTCGGTTTACCATGCTTTCCCTGTATCAGAAAAAATCATGGACATCAGGGTGTTGTCTTCACTTATTGGAATAATGCTATTGATATATGCCAGCATCAGATTAATTAAGATTTCAAAAACTGCTTCTCTGTTCATGCTCTGGTTCCTTATTGCCTTGATACCAACATCAACCATACTTCCCCAGCCTATCGTTATGAATGAACATAGACTTTATCTGCCGGGGATTGGATTCTTTGCTGCATTCGTAATCCTACTATTTAAGTTTACACCTGGTAAGTTCCATAAGAAAATCCTGCCTGTGTTATTATCAATAATCATAATTGTATTATCGTTGCTTACAATAAATAGAAACAAGGACTGGAAGGATGAATATTCCCTGTGGTCAAAAACAATCAAGCAGTATCCCGACGATGCTCATGCGCATAATTACCTGGGGATGGGATTGTTTGATAAAGGCCTTATTGACAGGGCGATTGAGTCATTCAAGAAATCCCTGGAATATAATCCCGACAGTTCCTTCACTCGCGGTAATCTGGGGTCGGCTTATGCCACCAAGGGGCTTCTTGATAATGCAATTGTTGAGTATGAGGAGGCTATAAGACTAAACCCCGCAAAATATGATGCTTATAGCAATCTTGGCAGTGTTTACCTCTTAAATAAATCTTATGACAGGGCTGTGGAGTTGTACAAGAAGGCCATATCATTGAATTCCTCACATATTGATTCTTATTCATATCTTGGATTGACTTATTCAAAGAAAGGCATGTATAAAGAGGCAAGGGAAACATTTGAAAATGCTTTAAAAATAGATCCCCGCTCCTCCGATATAATAAATAAACTTAGAAGTCTGCCTCAGTAAGGAGGGCGGAACACGGGAGGATTATTTTATGCACGAACTAGGAATGGCCCAGGATTTATTCCGGATTGTAAAGAAGGAAGCTGAGAAAAACAATATAAAAAAAGTTAGTAAAATAGTTTTAAAACTTGGCGAAGCTTCAGGTATTGAAGAGGGGTTTCTGAGGCATAGTTTTGTTGACCACATATTGCCGGGTTCAATAGCCGAGGGAGCGGAGCTTGAAATTATCAGCGAAACCCTCGGGGCAAAGTGCAAAGACTGTGGTAAAGCCATAGAGAACAAGGGAGAGGCTGTAATGAAGTGTTCCGGGTGCGGTAGTTCGCGGCTTGAAGTAGTTGCCGGTATGAAAGTATTCGTTGAAAGTATCGAGGGTGAATGAGGAAAAGAGCAAAAATTATATTTCATGGTATTGTCCAGGGGGTTGGTTTCCGCCCTTTTATTCACAGGCTTGCCGCCAAATATAAACTAAACGGCTGGGCGCAGAATACCACCGAAGGCGTAACCGTTGAAGTTGAGGGGCAGAAAAACGCCGTTGGCAGGTTTTATAAAGAGGCGCTTGAGAACAAGCCGGCGCCTTCACAGATAGATGATATTAAGATATCATATCTTAAAATTAAGGGCTACAAAGATTTTAAAATAAGAAAGAGTTCCTTCCTGAAGGAAAAGAAAGTCCTCGTTACTCCCGATATAAGCGTATGCCCGCGGTGCGCCGCTGAATTAAAAAACCCGCGCAACAGGCGTTATGAACATCCATTCATCAGTTGTACGGACTGCGGGCCAAGGTTTACAATAATCAAAGACCTTCCTTATGACAGGCAGAGAATAACGATGAAAAAGTTCAGGATGTGCCCGGAATGCCGCATGGAATACAATGACATACGGTCCAGGCGCTACCACACCCAGCCGATTGCCTGTAATAATTGCGGTCCTGAGGCAATGCTGGTGAAGCCGGGGAACAAAAAAACTGTTCTTAAGGATATGGATGCAATCAGGGAGTCCGTAAAGTTATTAAAAAAGGGTAAAATACTGGCGGTTAAGGGGCTGGGGGGATTTCACCTTGCCTGTATCGCATCCGGAGGCGATGTTGTGGAAAAACTCAGGAAAAGGAAGAGCCGCCCTTTCAAGCCGTTTGCCGTGATGTCGGCGGATATAGAGTCGGTAAAACGGTATTGTTATTTAACAAACAAGGAAGAGAAAATTCTTACCGGCTGGAGGCGGCCGATAGTCCTTTTAAGGAAAAAAGCAAACTATAGTAAATATATTTCCAGGGCAATATCTCCTGGCAATGACTGCCTAGGAGTTATGCTTCCTTATACTCCATTGCATTATCTTTTATTTAATGAACTTAAAAAGAACGGTAAAAAGGCGTCAACTTTAGTCATGACGAGCGGTAACATTCCAGGCAGGCCGCTTGAGATTGACAATATTACTGCAATGAAAAGATTGAACCGTATTGCAGAGTATTTTCTCATACACAACCGTGATATATACAACCGCTGCGATGATTCAATCGTATTGCCCCTGAAAGCATCCGGCAGTAATGTAATACGCAGGGCGAGGGGGTTTGTCCCCTTACCCCTGGAGATGGGTGTAAGGACGAAAAACATACTTGCCTGCGGCGCGGAACTTAACAGCGCTTTCTGCCTTACGAAGGAAAACCGCGCTTTTGTCAGCCAGTACATAGGAGATTTAAAGAACTATGAAAACTATATGTACTTCCGTCAAACGATAGGGAAGTTCAAAGCCCTGCTTGACATAAGTCCTGAAATTGTCGCGCATGATATGCACCCGGATTATTTTTCCACGAAATTCGCATTTGAGTACGCGAAAAACAATAAATGCAGATTAATACCTGTTCAGCATCATCATGCTCATGTGGCCTCCTGCATGATTGAAAACGGAATAAAGAATAAGGTAATTGGCGTGGTTCTTGATGGAACAGGTTACGGTGTTGACGCAAATATTTGGGGGGGCGAATGGTTTGTGGCTGATCGCAGGGGTTTCAAAAGGGAAGGGCATCTTAGGTACACTGCCATGCCGGGAGGCGATAAAGCGGTTGAAGAGCCCTGGCGGATGGCTGTTAGTTACCTGCGCGATGCGTTTTGCAGGGATATTCCCGACCTGGAATTTATGAGAGGGAACAGGAAAAAAGTGAATGGGATAATTTCAATGATTGACAGCAAATTAAACTCTCCGCTGACCTCAAGCATGGGGAGGTTGTTTGACGGAGTCTCCGCCCTACTGGATATCTGCGGTAAGACTACTTATGACGCGCAGCCTGCCATGGAACTGGAGTTTGCCGCATCGTCCGGCAGGAAGCGCGGTTGTTATGAATTTGAGATAAATAACATAAAAGGCGTTAATATTGTCAATACGGCAACAATTATAAAAGCAATTGTAGGGGATATGAGGAGAGGGCTCCCCGGGCGTGACATCGCATTAAAATTTCACTTTACAGTGGTCGATATAATTGATAAGATGAGTAGGATTATCAGGAAGGAAAAAGGAATTAACGAAATTGTATTGTCCGGAGGGGTTTTCCAGAACAGGATAATAATGGAAGAGAGCGTTAAGGTTCTGGCTTCCTCGGGATTTAAGGTTTATTTCAATAAGCAGTATCCCTGCAATGACGGTGGGATTTCACTGGGACAGGCTGCCGTGGCAATGGCTAAGCTAAAAGGAAAATGATATGTGCCTGGCAATACCCGTAAAAGTTATCAAGATAAAAAATAACCTGGCAGAGGTTGACATGAATGGTGTCAGGAGGGACGCTGACATCCGTATGGTGAAGAATATAAAGGTGGGGGATTATATATTAATGCATGCGGGGTTTGCCATAGAGAAGATTGAGCCCGGGGATGCGAAAGAAACCCTGGCGCTTATTAAGGAAATGTCTGATTAACTATATTTATGAAATATATTGACGAGTTCCATGATCCTGTTCTTACGAAAATAATATTAAAGAAAATAAAGAATATTAATTCCCGCAGGGTGAACCTCATGGAAGTATGCGGAACTCACACCGTGGCTATATTCCGCCATGGCCTAAGGGGATTGCTTCCTGAAAACATCAACCTTTTAACAGGTCCCGGCTGCCCTGTTTGCGTAACGAGCCAGGGGGATATTGATAAAATGATTGCCCTGGCATGCAAAGATGACGTTATTATCACAACATTCGGAGATATGATTAAGGTGCCGGGTACAACATCAAGCCTGGAGAAGGAAAGGGCAAAAGGTTCTGATATAAGAGTGGTTTACAGTCCTGCCGAAAGCCTGGCTATCGCCCGGGAAAACCCGGACAAGAAAGTTGTTTTTCTCGGGATAGGATTTGAGACAACTTCGCCGTTAATAGCCGCATGCATGATGGATGCTTTCAAGAAGAAGTTGGGAAACTATTCTGTTTTAGTCAGCCATAAACTTGTTGTTCCCGCAATGCGGGCATTGATGGAGGCGGAAGAGGTCAAAATTGACGGTTTCATATGCCCGGGGCATGTAAGCACCACAATCGGCGCCAATGCGTATCGCGAAATATCCGAACATTATAAGGTTCCTTGCGTAATAGCGGGTTTTGAACCGCTGGACATTTTGCAGTCCATTTACATGATTTTAAACCAGGTAAACAATTCAGAAAGCAGAGTGGAAACACAGTATACAAGGGCTGTAAGCGATGAAGGGAACAAAGCTTCGCAGGAACTGTTATCACAGGTATTTGAGGAATCCGAGGCAGAGTGGCGCGGGATGGGGGTTATTCCCGGTTCGGGTCTAAAACCAAGGAAAAAATACAGGTCTCTTGATACTGAGAGGCAGTTTAATATAAAAACTGTCAAAAGCATGGAGAATCCGGCGTGTTCATGCGGTGAGGTGCTGAGGGGCTTGAAAAAGCCTTCTGATTGCAAAATATTCGGAAAGACATGTACACCGGAGAATCCCTACGGGCCGTGCATGGTGTCAACGGAAGGGGCCTGCGCCGCGTACTACAAATATGTTAAATAGGGACAGACACCTATTTAATTGAAAACAGTAAATAAGTATATATAATAATATAATTAATACAGATAAATAGGTGTCTGTCCCTATTTAAAAGGAAAAACTAAAATGTACAAGATATTAGAGAAAGAAGATATAGCTCCGGGTGAAAAACTTTACGTATTAGACGCTCCGGACATAGCAAGGAAGGCGAAACCGGGCCAGTTCGTTATTATAATCATAGATGAAAAAGGCGAAAGGATTCCCTTGACCATCGCGGATTTCAACAGGGAAAAAGGAACTATAACCATAATTGTCCAGGAAGTGGGCAAATCAACCATGCAGCTGGGAAACATAAAAAAAGGAGAGGGGATACTTAATGTTGTGGGCCCACTGGGAATCCCCACGCATATTGAAAAATACGGAACCGTGGTTTGTGTGGGCGGCGGGGTAGGTATCGCCTGTATTTATCCCATAGCCAGGGGCATGAAAGAAGCCGGGAACAGGGTAATTTCCATACTCGGCGCAAGGACTAAAGACTTTATTTTCTGGGAAGATAAGATCAAAACGGTAAGCGATGAATTTTACATTACAACCGATGACGGTTCAAGCGGAAAGAAGGGTTTTGTTTCCGACCAATTAAAAGATATTATTGATAACAAGGAAAAAATCGACCTGGTTATGACCATAGGCCCGGCGATTATGATGAAAGTTGTAAGCGAAACAACCAGGCCGTTTAACATAAAAACGGTTGTCAGCCTGAATTCAATCATGGTTGACGGGACCGGGATGTGCGGAAGCTGCAGGGTGGAAGTTGACGGCAAAACGAAATTTGCCTGTGTTGACGGCCCTGATTTTGACGCCCATAAAGTTAATTTTAATTTACTGAATGACAGGCAAAAAGTATATCTCAAAGAAGAAAAAGAAGCGCATAAAAAATGCCGGTTGGAGGAAAGAATAAGTGGCAATAAATAAAAACAAGACACCAATGCCGTCCCAGTCTCCAGGGGAAAGAGTTAAGAATTTCAATGAAGTTCCGCTTGGTTACACACAGGAACAGGCTGTAGCGGAAGCCAAACGCTGTATTCAATGTAAGAACGCGCCATGCGTGGACGGCTGTCCCGTAGAGATTGACATACCTGCTTTCATAAAGATGATAGCTGAAGGGGATTTCATAGGCGCGGCAATAAAACTTAAGGAAAAGAACTGCCTGCCCGGTGTTTGCGGCAGGGTATGCCCGCAGGAAGACCAGTGTGAAAAGGTCTGTACCCTGGCCAGGAAATTCGACCCCGTGGCAATAGGCAGTTTGGAGCGTTTTGCCGCTGATTATGAGCAGGGCAGGGGCAAGATTAAAATTCCGGAGAAAACAAAGGCTAACGGTAAGAAAATCGCTGTCGTGGGTTCGGGCCCTTCGGGATTGACCATAGCCGGCGACCTGGCAAAACTGGGTTATAAGGTAACCATATTTGAAGCCCTGCATAAGGCGGGGGGAGTCCTTGTTTACGGCATTCCTGAGTTCAGGTTACCGAAGTCCATTGTTCAGAGAGAAGTTGACTACATTGAGAAACTCGGGGTGGAGATAAAACCGGATTACGTTATAGGGAAGGTTCACGCTGTGGATGAGCTGTTTGAGATGGGGTATGACGCGGTTTATGTCGGAATAGGGGCTGGACTCCCGATGTTTATGAAAATTGACGGGGAGAACCTTAACGGCGTGTATTCCGCGAATGAATTGTTAACCCGCTCAAACCTGATGAAAGCGTATGATGATAGTTACGATACACCTGTAATAAAAGCCAAAAAGTATGCTGTTGTGGGAGGCGGCAACGTTGCAATGGATTCTGCGCGCACGGCGCTCAGGCTGGGAGCGGAAAAGGTTTATAATGTGTACCGCCGTTCAAGGAAGGAAATGCCCGCAAGGGACGAGGAAATCGAGCGGGCAGAGGAGGAAGGTATTGATTTCAGGCTGTTGACCAATCCTGTTCGTATAATTGATAACGGTAATGGCTGGGTCAAAGCCCTGGAATGCATCAGGATGGAACTCGGGGAGCCGGATGAATCCGGACGCAGAAGGCCGGTGCCTGTCAAGAGTTCGGAGTTTACCATTGATGTCGATGTTGTTGTCATGGCAATAGGAGCCGGTGCAAATCCCCTGCTTACCTCGGCAACTCCCGACATAAAGCTCAACAAGTGGGGATACATAACCGTTGACGAAAAAACCGGCATGACTTCAAAGAAGAACGTATATGCGGGCGGCGATATAGTAACAGGTTCAGCCACGGTTATATCGGCAATGGGGGTGGCAAGAAAAATCGCAAGAGTTATTCATGAATCCTTCAAATATGAAAAATAATAAGGAAAAAATAGTACTCGCGCACGGCAGCGGGGGTAAATTAAGCAGCAGGTTGATAAAAGATATTCTTAAGTCCTTTACAAGCCCTGTGCTCAGGAAACTGGATGACAGCGCTGTCCTTGATATAAACTACAAAGGCAAAAAACTTGCTTTTACCACGGATTCTTATGTTATAAACCCGGTGTTCTTCCCCGGGGGAGATATAGGGAAGCTGGCGGTGTGCGGAACGGTTAACGACCTTTCAATGACAGGGGCAAAGCCCTTATGGCTGTCAGCTTCAGCCATAATTGAAGAGGGGTTCCCCATGGATGATTTCCGGAAAATAATTGTTTCCATGAATAAAACCGCAAAGGCTGCCGGGGTGGAAATCGTTACCGGTGATACCAAGGTGGTTGAGAAAGGAAACGCGGACGGGATATTTATAAACACTTCGGGGATAGGGGTGATAGAAAAGAGTTTGGATATCGGTTCGGCAAATGCTAAAATAGGAGACAGGATAATTATAAGCGGCACCGTTGCCGATCACGGAATGGCTATAATGTCCGCCAGGAAGGAATTCAATTTAAAAACGGTCATTAAAAGCGACTGTTCAGCCCTCAATGGACTGACCCGGGCAATGCTTAAAGCAAGTAAGAATATTCATGTAATGCGCGACCCCACCAGGGGAGGGCTCGCAACTTCCCTTAACGAGATTGCAGAAAAATCCGGGGTGGGCAT
This sequence comes from Clostridia bacterium, assembly GCA_030618495.1. Classification (GTDB taxonomy): domain Bacteria; phylum UBA6262; class WVXT01; order WVXT01; family JAUXBS01; genus JAUXBS01. Next base: position 6,572 of record JAUXDE010000033.1, on the reverse strand, counting down.
AGAAATAAGCGAAAAAGACATACCTGTAAGAAATCAAACCCGGGGATTGTGTGAGATGCTTGGTTTTGACCCGCTTTACGTCGCAAATGAAGGCAAACTGGTTGCGTTTGTAGCCAAAAAGGATGCGGAAAAAATATTGAACGCGATGAAAAAGACGGTTGACGGAAGAAATGCGGGGATTATAGGAGAGGTTGTAAAGGAACACAGGAAAAAAGTGTTGTTAAAAACAAGAATAGGCGGCATGAGGATGGTTGATACTTTAACGGGAGAACAACTCCCGCGAATATGTTAAAAGGAGGCAGGAAATGGCAAAAGATACGAAAACGGCGGAATATCCTGTTATTTGGCTTCAGGGCGCAGGCTGTACGGGTTGTTCGGTGTCTATCCTGAATTCAGTCAGTCCCAGTATCTCAAATGTATTGATTGACGAAGTGGTTCCGGGAAAACATGTAAGCATGAGGTTCCATGCGACAATCATGGCGGGAAGCGGCGAGGTGGCATTAAAAGTCCTGCCTGATACTAAAAAGGAATTAACGGGCAAGTATATACTTATAGTTGAGGGCGCTATACCCACTGCGGACAACGGTGTTTATTGTGAACTGGGCGACAAGACCCTGCTGGAGGTTTTCAAGGACATGGCAAAGGACGCCCTGGCGGTAATTGCCATTGGACAATGCGCGGCATTCGGGGGAATACCGGCTGCCGAGCCGAATCCCACGGGATGCAAGGGTGTTATGCATGTATTGAAACATAATAATATTAAAGTCCCGGTTATTAATGTCCCGGGATGTCCTGTCCACCCTGACTGGTTCGTAGGTACCGTTGCAAGCATTATGCTTGGCGGCCTGGACATCGAGGTGGATGACCTTGCAAGGCCGAAGTTGTTCTACGGCGGCCTGATTCACGAGAACTGTCCGAGGAGGCCGGATTTCGACAAGGGTAAATTTGCGGAGAAAATAGGCGATGAAGGGTGTTTGTATGAACTTGGATGCAAGGGGCCGTATACCAGCGCGGACTGTCCTGAAAGGCAGTTTAACAGTGGTATTAACTGGTGCATAAAGAACGGTTCGCCCTGTCATGGCTGCGTGGAACCTGAATTTCCGGATAAGTTTTCACCGCTGTACAAAAAAATAAAGGTGAAGGAATAGGAAGGGAGAATATATGAAGAAAATAACCGTTGATCCCCTTACGCGTATAGAAGGCCACATGAAGGTTGAGGTGATGGTGGATAATGGCGAAATCAAAGAAGCTTCATCTACGGGAACGCTGTTCAGGGGGTTTGAAATCATCTTAAAAGGAAGGCATCCTTTAGATGCAAACCGTCTTACCCAGAGGATATGCGGTGTCTGCCCGGCTTCCCACTCAACAGCTTCCGCGCTATGCCTTGACGATGCCTTTGGCATCGGAGGGAAAATCACTGACAACGGAAGGATTATAAGGAACCTGATTCTGGGAAGCAATTTTCTCCAATCGCATATACTGCATTTCTATCACCTTGCGGCGCTTGATTACGTTGATGTTACGAGCGTTGCAAAGTATAAAGGGGATGACCCGTCGCTGAAATCAATAAATGACTTCATTGCCCGGGGTCAGCTGTTCCCGTTCGTGCCAAGGTATGAAGGAGACTACCGGTTCAAGGAGGAAGAGAACATAGAACTGGTTGACCATTACGTAAGAGCCCTGGGCATGAGGATGAAGGCGCATGAGCTGCTTGCGATATTCGGTGGCAAGATGCCGCACAATGTAGGAACGATTGCCGGGGGAGTTACGAGCAAAGTAACGACTGATAAAATCGTTAACTTCCTGTGGAGGGCTAAGGAAATAAAGGAATTTGTTGATAATATATACATTCCCGATGTGCTTAAAGCGGCTGAAGTATACAGTGATTACTTTACGATTGGCAGTGGCTGCGGCAACCTGCTGGCGTACGGGGGTTTTGAGCAAGAGGGTAATGAGATGCTGTTTAAGCCGGGCATGGTTTCAACGGATTTGAAGAAAGGGAACGTTGATGCGTTAAAGATTACGGAAGACGTAAAATCCTCATGGTATGCGGATGCATCCACTCATAAGAATCCCGCCGAGGGCGAAACAATTCCCGAACCCGGCAAGAAGGGGGCTTATTCCTTCCTGAAATCTCCAAGGTATGACGGTAAGGTTTATGAACTGGGGCCGCTGGCAAGGATAGCTGTAAATTATGTAAGCGGTGATGAGAAGGTGAAGACGCTGGTTGATTCTGTTTTAAAGAAATTCAAGGCAGGCCCCGACAAGCTGTTTTCTGTACTCGGCAGGCATGCGGCGCGCGCCATTGACGCCAAAATCGTAGTGGATGCAATGATAGAATGGGTACAGCAACTGAAGCCGGGGGAACCCTCGTATACGCAATGCGATGTTCCTGATGAAGCGTCGGGAATAGGCCTGACTGAGGCGCCGCGCGGGGCGCTGGGGCACTGGATAACTATAAAGGGTGGAAAAATAGACAGGTACCAGGTTATTACGCCGACGGCATGGAACGCATCTCCAAAGGATGATAATGACCAGCCCGGACCGATAGAACAGGCGCTAATAGGCACTAAAATAAAAGATGAGGATAATCCCTTTGAAATCGTAAGGATAGTCCGTTCCTTTGACCCCTGCCTTGCATGTTCTGTGCACCTCGTTGATTACAAGGGAAATGAAATAGGAGTTGTTGATGCAGGGTGCTGAGCGCATCCTTATACTCGGAGTAGGCAATATACTCATGAAGGATGAGGGAATAGGCGTTCATGTCGCAGAGGAACTTGAAAAAAGGACTCTTCCCGGCAATGTTGATGTAATGGATGCGGGTACTGCTGTTATTGACACGATGTCGTACTTTAAAAACGTAAGAAAACTGATAGTGGTTGATGCAGTAAGGGCAGGCAGGGTTCCCGGAACGATTTACAGGTTTAAGCCGGAAGATATGTTTGAGAATAAAAAAATATCACTGCACCAGATGGGGCTTCTTGAGACTCTATCAATGGCAAGGGAACTGGGGATGTGTCCCGAAGACGTTATTGTTATCGGGATTGAACCTGAGATTATTAAACCCGAACTGGGTTTATCTGAAAAACTAACCCGGAAGATACCGGACGTGGTAAATGCGGTAATAAAAGAGATAGCAAAGTAAAAGGAGGAAAATAGTATGATTCTTACCGAACAAAAACCGATGAAGGAGATACTAAAACTGCTGAATGATGAAAAGAACATATTTTTAATCGGCTGTAACGGCTGCGCGGAAGTCTGCGATACCGGTGGAAAAGAAGCCTGCCTGAAGATGAAAGGCGAACTTGAAAAAGCCGGCAAGAAGGTTCTGGGATGTATCGATATAGATTTCCTCTGCAATAAGATGCTTGACCGGATAAGGATAGACAGGAATATGGATATAATAAAGAACGCGGACTCAATACTCGTCCTTTCGTGCGGGATAGGCGTTCAGGCGGTTGGCGCGGTGATTGAAAAACCGGTGTGCCCCGCCAATAATTCGGTCTTTGTGGGCGGTTTCCAGGGCCTGTGGCCTTCAACGGAGAGATGCGAGGAATGCGGCAAGTGCTTCCTCGGTTTAACATCGGGCATATGTCCTATCACGGCGTGCACCAAGGGGCTTCTCAACGGGCCGTGCGGGGGCGCGCTGAAAGGCATGTGCGAGGTTGACAAGGAAAGAGAATGCGGCTGGCACAACATATATGAAAGGCTTAAGAAACTCGGGAAACTTAAAAAACTTAACATGTTCGTGGAGGCAAGGGATTACAGGAAAATGATGCCTGATAAAAAAACAAGAGGAAGTAAATATTATGATATAGAATCTGAGGAGGAGGTAATCGTAAATGAGTAAGTTATCAGAAGCATTAAAGAAGAAGGAGTTTGCCGTAACAAGCGAAGTCGGCCCCCCGAAAGGAGTGAATATCAAGGCCTGCATCGAGGACGCCGAACTCATAAAGGACAGGGTAACCGCGATAAATGTTACCGACAACCAGAGCGCGGTCATGAGGATAAGTTCCAAGGCAATCTGCCGTCACCTTGTGGAGAAGGGAATGGAACCGGTGTTTCAGCTGGTGTGCAGGGACAGGAACAGGATAGCGCTTCAGTCGGACCTGCTGGGAGTATGGTCACTCGGTATACAGAATGTCCTGTGCCTCACTGGAGACCATAATTCTCTTGGCGACCACCAGGGTTCCATGCCGGTTTTTGACCTTGATTCCGTGCAGTTGATAAAAGCAATAACAGATTTAAACGCCGGCCGTGACATGGAGGGGAATGAACTTGACGGTTCCCCCGACTTGTTCCACGGCGCCGTCGTGACCCCTGAATCCGACCCCGTGGAGCCGCAATTAATAAAGATGAAGAAAAAAATTGATGCTGGCGCGCAGTTCTTCCAGACCCAGGCGGTTTACAGCCCGGATGTTTTTGAGAAGTTCATGAATGAAGCGCAGAAGTTAGGCGTTCCCGTCATGGTGGGTATTGTGGTGCTGAAATCCGCCGGCATGGCGAAGTTCATGAACGCAAACGTCGCGGGAGTAAGCGTTCCTGATTCAATTATAAAGCAAATGGCCGATACGCCCAAGGAAGACAGGGCAAAAAAATCCATTGAAATATCAGCGCAAATCATACGCCAGGTAAAGTCAATGTGCCAGGGAGCCCACATAATGCCACTCGGCTGGGACAAGCACGTTCCCGCTATACTTGAGCAGGCAGGGCTCTGATATGAAGGTAGTTATAAAAGGTTTTATCCAGACATCCATGCTTGACTGGGACGGGATGATTGTTTCCACCCTTTACGTCCCGGGCTGCAATTTCAGATGCCCGTTCTGCCAGAACTCCGGCCTCATCCTTACTCCTGACAAATATGAAACCATACCGCTTAAACAGGTAACGGATTATTTAATCAAGAACAAGGGGTGGATAGACGGTGTCTGCCTTACGGGCGGCGAACCCTGCATGTACGAGGATTTAGCCGATTTTATCGGGGAAATAAGAAAGACAGGGGTAAAAATAAAGTTTGATACTAACGGCGCATTCCCTGGTGTGTTAAAGGGTTTGATGGATAAAAATATCATTGATTACATAGCAATAGACATAAAAGCCCCGCTTGAAGAGGAGCCTTATAAGAAGTCTGCGGGTATAGAGAACAAGTTACTAATAGACAGGGTTAAGGAATCCATAAAAATCGTAATGAAATCAAAAATTGATTATGAGTTCAGGACAACGGTGGTGCCCACTCTTCACAGCAGGGAAGACATAGAAAAGATTGCCCGGTACATAAAGGGCGCAAAAAAATACGCCCTGCAGAACTTCAAGCCCCAGGAAACCCTTGACCCCGAGTTCATGAAAATAAAGCCCTACAACCCGGAAGAATTGAAGGCAATCTGCGCTTATGTATCAAAATACCCGAAAAAATGCGTGACAAGGGGAGTGTAGGAAATGAAAGGCAGTATCCCGCAGGGGACAATAGACAGGATGACACTCTATAAACGCTGTCTTGAAAACCTGTTGAATGAAGACAACCGCAGGCAGTGCATTACATCCAGCGAACTGGGAAAGGAGACCCGGTTCAGCCCCGCGACGGTACGCAGGGACCTGTCCTGCCTGGGCCAGCTTGGTCAAAGAAAAGTAGGGTACAGGATAGATGAATTATACGATACAATTAATAAGATACTGGGACTTGATAAGGCATGGGAAGTCGCGCTGGTAGGCGCAGGCAACCTCGGCAAGGCGCTTGCGGTGTACCAGGGCTTCAAGAAACTGGGTTTTAAGGTTGTGGTAATATTTGATAACGATAAATCCAAAATCGGCAAAAGCTGGAAGGGGATAAAAATAAGGGATACCAGGTACATGCCCGAAGTAATAAAAAGGAAAAAAATCAAAATTGCCATAATTGCGGTTCCCTTTGTTGCTGCCCAGAAAACCGCTGACATGCTGATAAAATCAGGAATAAAGGCAATATTGAACCTTGCCCCGTCCAGGCTGACCGTACCGGATAAAATAAAATTAAGAAGTGTTGACCTTGCGGTTAAACTTGAAAACCTCAGTTACCTGCTTGCGAGAGACAAGATGTAGTGTAGTATCTCTATTTCCCGATAATCATCTTAATAGAAAACACCAGCATAACAATACCGAATATTTTCCTAAGCATGTCCTCAGGGATGACATTTGCTACCTTGGCGCCAAAAAGCCCCCCGACAAAGAACCCAACACAGACAAAAGCGGCGATTTTAAAGTTCACGTAACCGTGATTATAATAAGTCAAGGCAGCCAGGAGCCCTATTGGCGGTATCATGACGGCAAGGGTTGTCCCCTGCGCCATGTGCGCGGACATGCCAAAAAGAAAAATAAACAGGGGGACCATTACAATACCCCCTCCGATTCCAAGTAATCCGCTTAATACCCCCGCGGTAAGGCCAACTGCGATATAAAGTATAATAGTAGTCATTTAAACCGTTCCTTTCATTGTTTTTCTTATTTTAACATTATTGTTAGTAATATTCAATCACAATATTTCTCTATTGTTTAAAATGAGATATCCAATAAACCAAGCATTCAACGTTAATAACATCATA
>JAUXDE010000151.1 GCA_030618495.1 Clostridia bacterium | reverse complement strand
ACAATTCTATGTCATATTATTTTTTTGAATGTAAGCATATATTAATAAAATTGTTAACATTCTTAATCCCCCGGTTTATTCTAACTTACTGATTTCCTTCTTCACCACTTCAGCATCGGGGGCGTCGGGTTCCAGTTCAAGGTATTTCCTCCAGTGACGCAACGCCTTCTTATGCCTGCCGGATTTGTAGTAAAGTATCCCCGCGTTCTTATGGGCTGACGGATGAGAAGGATTAACGGAAAGTTCTATTTCGTATTCTCTTATTGCCTCCTCAGTCAATCCTTTCTTATCGCAGGCATGAGCGAGCTGGTAATGAATTCCCCCGAAATCCGGGTTGAGCCGTATGACTTCCTTCAGTCCGCTTATAACCTTGTCCCAGTCACTTCCCATGTAGCCGATTGCCATATTATAATGCGCCCCAGCATATCCAGGGTCAACCTCCAGCGCTTCTTTAAACATTTTCACGGATTCTTCGATATTGCCCCTACCCTGGTAAATGACACCGAGGTTATTGTATGCCTCCTTGTAATCGGGGTTCTTCTTAACGGCAATTCGGTAATTACTGATCGCTTCCTCGTCATCCCCCTTTTCCCTGTAGAGCGATGCCAGGACAGAATATAATTCAGCATTGTCAGGCTCAATTCTTATGAGGGCTTTATATGTATCCATTACCTTTTCCTGCATTTTCAGTTTCTTGTAACATGAAATAAGCCCCCTGTAACCCGCGCTGTTCGACCTGTCTACCTTTACCAGCCTCTCGTACACTTCAATGGCGTCTCCTGTCATATCCATCCCGGAATATGCGTAACCAATATTCTGCAGTATCCAGGGGATATCATTTGCGATACGGAACGCTTTTTTAAACTCCTTCTTCCCTTCTTCATCCATTCCCCTGTCAAAGTAAAACAAACCGAGAGCAAACGGGTACCTTGCGGTTATCCCCCTGGTCCAGAAATCTTTGTGAATGGAACTGTCATCCAGCCCCCGCTTCTCATAACCGCTCCACCATGACGGCTCATTTTGGCGCTCATAACCTTCATCCTCAAGTTTATAAACAAACCCCATATGCCTCTTATCCTTCTCTATGTTTAGCAACGTAGCATAATAAACGGGATTACCCGAATCAGCGTCGTACACATCGCTAAAAAGCAAATCATGGGAGTCCCTCATGCTCACGTCCGTCCTGTACTTCTCAACGTATTTCATGTAAAGCATGGGAAATACCACGCCGTCGTCAGAGGCAAGGTTCAGGAAGGAATTTTCTTCAAGGTTGACGAGTATGTTTTTGGCAAAATCATAAATGAAGTAATGCCTGCTCAGGTTATTTTCGCGGAAGTTGAGCGCAAGCGAAAACAGGGGTATACAAACGACAACGACCGATACGGCCTTTTTTGCGCCATTGCTTTTTACCTGTTCAAGCAGGTACTTGAGCCCGCAGCATATCCAGACCGCGACGAGCAGGTATGCCGGCAGGTAGTAAACTTCCACCACACCCCTGTAGACGGGGTTGAACCTGAACTGCAGCATTATTATGGCTGAAAACCCGTTAAACAGGAATAACAATAACGTTGCGATGAAAACATTTCGATGTTTTTTAAACAGCCACACCAGCCCCGGGACCCCGGCCAGCCATACAAAGAACGGGAATTGGCGCGCCGTTTTTACGAAGAAATCTCTCGCGAACAGTAACTTGGTATCCAGCCCAACTGACCTTGAGGTCTCAAACGCCCTGTACTGAAGACGCATTATATGCCTTATAAACTTCGTGAGCGTCTCGGGGTTGCCCCAGTCAAGCGGCGGGTTTGCTGACGACCTTATGAGCAGGTAAGCGTAAACAAACAGCCCGAGCAGTAAGAACAATAATGATGTGAACCCAATGTTTCTTATTTCATGATACGGTTTAACGGTGATGGGATTTTCTGGACGGGGATACTGCCTGCGGTTAAGCCAAATGAACAGCAGGTAAACCGGCAGGGCAAGTCCCAGCAGGTAATGGTTGGTCAAACCGAGACCGTAAATAAAGGAGAGCAGGAACAGGTAGCTGTTTTTCCTGTTTTCACCCCATAAAATCAGGATATAGAAAGTAAGGAAAAGAAAAAAAGCATTCAGGGTATAAACCTCAGCCATTATTGACTGCGACCAGAATATCTTTGAAAAAGCTCCTGCCAGGCCCAAACAGAAGGAAAGCAGGATATCGCCCGTGAGCCTGAGCATCAGCAGGTAAAGAACCATAACAGTCAATACGCCAAAAAAGCAGGACATCATGTTGACCCTGTATGCAATGCTTCCTAACGGAAGAACTGTCGCGAACAACTTCCCAACGATGCAGTACAACGGGTACCCCGGGGGATGAGCCGCGCCCAGGGTGAATGCGGCGGTGACGAACTCGGGACTGTCGCCGGGATAAATGGTCGGGCACAGCGTCGTCATGTACACCGCCAACGTTATCAATCCCAACAAGAGGCAAAACAGGCGCCGTTTTTTCATCATTTTTCCAATTTGTTTATTTCTTTCAGGATTAGTTCTCTGTCAGGGGCGTCAGGTTTTAATTCAAGATATTTCTTCCAGTTACTAACCGCCTTCACATGCTTTCCCCTGCCGTAATACAACAGTCCCGCGTTCTTGTACGAAGATGCATAAGCGGGGTTTACTTCTATTTCCTTTTCGTAAGCCTTTATTGCCTTTCCCGCCTGTCCCGTCCTGTTATAGGCAATGCCGAGGTTGTAATTAAGTTCTTCATGCCCCGGTTTTATATCAGCGGCAATCTCAAGCTCCTTTATCATCGCGTTCCAGTCACTGCCGGAATATATCATCCCAAGGTTATAATGAGAATCAAAGTATAGGGGGTTTATCTCTATAGCCTTTTTAAACATTTTAACTGCCTGTTGAATCATGCCCTTCTCCCTGTAAATCGTTCCGATGTTATTCCATGATTCAAAAAACCCGGGGTTTTTCTCCAGGGCAATCCTGTAATTGGCTTCAGCTTCATCATATTTTCCCATCCTCTTGTACGCTGAAGCAAGGTTGAAATATGCCTCGGCATCATCGGGATTAGCGGTTATGGCATCACTGTATTTCTTAACCGCTCCGCCGTAATCAAGTCGGAGGCCAAGAGGTCTTAGGAAGACAA
>JAUXDE010000166.1 GCA_030618495.1 Clostridia bacterium | reverse complement strand
ACAAACTGGCAGGGGAAATAGACAAGAGCGGCTTAACTTTGATTCAAAAAATACCAGCGGATGATGCTTTGATTAAAGCCAGTGAAGAGGGGAAGGATTTACTGTCGATTCCTGATGATTCCCCTTCGGTTAAGGCGGTTGACAGTATGTTAAGGAGGATAACGGGAAAATGAGAGGAATATTAATAACGGCACTTGTCGGGGCAGTATGCGGCGCTTTGGGCGCGTTTATTGCTGAATGGGTTGTTAAATTAGTAAGTGAATTAAGCGCAATGCTTGCAGGGAGCATAGTAGCAGTTTTATATAAAACCGTTATAGGTTTTTTTGTGGGTCTTGCGGGCATAGCTGCCAAAAAGTTTTCATCCGTGAATTATCGCCAACCATTAGCCGGGGCTTTATCGGCTGCAGCTGTGGCAATCATCTTGCCGGTAAGAAGCACGATTGGAGGATGGTTTGTAATGTCCTTCTGTATGGTGATTTTTGCTTGTTCAATATCATTGGCGGGAAAACTTAGAGTAAAAAACGTCATTGGCGGTATTGTGGGCGGAGTAATTACAGGAATTGTATCGAGTATTATTTTGTGGAAGCTTGGCGGTGTTGCAACATGGGCTATTGTAGGATTTATTATATGGCTTTCGATTGGAATGGCAAAAATGATTCCCCTGCCTGAACGGCTGGACGGTTGTTTGGAGAGCGCTGTGAAACAATTGAAAGAAAGGATAGGAAAATGGAACAGGTAATAGAAAAGTGGATGGGCAAAACGGGTGAAGTAATTATCGGGGCAACGAAAGACAATGGAGGTACCCGTAAAAGCGTCATTAAGGTAGGCGGCTCCACCACACTGCCCTACCTTAATTTTGAAGGGGAGATACCCAATCCTCCAGTTACGGCAATGGAAGTATGGGACACACCACCGGCTGACTGGCCGGATGTTTTAAAAGAACCGTTTAAGGATGTTATTGAGGACCCCGGCAAATGGGCAAAGAAATGCGTTGAGGAATATAAAGCTGACTTGCTGTGCCTGAGACTGGCAAGCACTGATCCTGACGGGAAAAACACATCCGGCGAAGAAGCTGCAGGTAGCGTTAAAAAGGTTCTTGAGTCGGTTTCTGTCCCGTTAATAATAATCGGTTCCGGTAATTCGGAAAAAGACGCGGAGATTGCGCCGGTATGTTCCGACGCCGCAAAAGGTGAGAACTGTCTCATTGGTATTGCCGTAAAGGAAAACTATAAGACCATAACAGCTGCTTGCCAGAGCGGAGGGCATTGTATTATTGCAGAATCGCCAATTGACATAAACCTGGCAAAGCAGTTAAATATACTCATAACGGACGCAGGTTTCCCGGCTGAAAAAATTATAATGCATCATTCTACGGGAGCGCTCGGTTACGGGCTGGAGTATACTTATTCAATAATGGAAAGGTCAAGGCTGGCCGCGCTTCAGAGCGACAAAATGATGTCAATGCCCATGATGAACATGATTGGCCAGGAAGCTTGGCGGGCGAAGGAGGCAAAAACGAGTGAAACCGAAGTCCCCGAGTGGGGTCCTGTAAGTAAAAGGGGTCCTTTGTGGGAAATAGTAACGGCAACAGGCTACCTGCAGGCAGGCTCGGACATACTCGTAATGAGGCATCCCGAAGCCGTGAAGTATGTTAAAAACGCAATATCTGCGTTGATGAAGTAGTGAAATCATATTTCACCGGGAGGCATGGGAGGATAAAATGAAAATATTAGTTCTTAATTCAAGAATTTACTCAATTGAATTTGAGTTAATTGAAATGCCGCAGGAAAAACCGCTGGCGAGGGGAATTCTGGAAAAGATTGGCATGGAAACATCCATATTGAAATATGAACCATCGGGAAAAAAGGAAGTAAGAATAGTAGAACCCGCGATAGACCACGCGAGCGCCGTGGAGATAATAATAAGGGCCCTTACCTCTCCTGCTCACGGGGTTATTCAACGCAAGGAAGATATAAGCGCGGTAGGCCACCGTATAGTACACGGGGGAGAGAAGAACACGGAATCAACGGTAATAAACGAGAACGTTAAAAGGGAAATATACCGATGCATTGAACTGGCTCCACTGCATAACCCGTACAATCTCAAAGGCATTGAGGCTGCAGAAAAGAAACTGCAAAAGGCT
>JAUXDE010000059.1 GCA_030618495.1 Clostridia bacterium | reverse complement strand
GCGGGCAGGGGGCTGTTTTACAGGCTGCTGCCTTTTATCTCCGGAGTTGCGGTTTTGAACCGTAACGTAACTGCCGGATGGTTCGTCCGCGCAAGAGATAGTATCCGCAGGCGGCTTGATAAAGCGGGCAACCCTTATGGCCTTGAAAGCGATGATTTCCTGGCATTAAAGGAGCTTGCGGGCCTGGCGGTTCCGCTTGCCGGTTTTATTGTTCTCGGGAGAGTTAATATACCTGCAATGGCTGTTCTGTCCGTTGCGGGTTTTTTATATCCCGACCTGTGGCTTGCGGACAGGATAAAGAAAAAGGAAAAAATGTTTATCCGCGAACTTCCAAATGTTATCGATTTGCTTGCGCTATGCGTTGAAGCGGGTATGGATTTTACCGCGGGTGTCGGCAAGGTCGTCTCAAAGGGTAAGCGGGGGCCTCTTACCGGGGAGCTGTCAAGGTTTCTCAAGGAGCTTAAAATAGGCAAGACACGCAAGGAAGCCCTTGAAGACATGAGCAGGAGGGTCGATATAGATGAGTTCGTTTCTTTTACCGCCGCTTTAATTCAGGCGGATGAAATGGGCACGAGCATCGGCAGGATTCTCAGCGTGCAGTCAGAGGAAATAAGAAATAAACTGATGTTAAAGCTCGAAAAAAAGGCAATGGAAGCTCCGGTAAAGATACTGCTGCCCTTGATAGGCTTTATTTTTCCCGCAATATTTATCATAATTTTCGGGCCGATTATTCTAACGGGACTTTTTTAATGAAGGCAAAGTTAACGGACAAATTAAATAGCAGGGAATTCATCTTAAACCGGAACAGTACGAGAATAGGCAGGGAAAAGGACAACGACATAGTACTGGATGACAGGACTGTATCAAAGTACCATGCAAGGGTTTCAAGTAAAAAGGATACGGACATTCTGCATGACCTTAACAGCACCAACGGAACAAAGGTAAATGATGAGTATATTAACAAACATGTTCTTGAGGAAGGGGATTTAGTAGAGATAGGAAACCTTAAGTTCAATTTTTCAAGGCCTCCCGGTTTACCCGGTTCGGGAAGAACAGTTAATCCTGTAATTGCCGCAGTAGTCTCGCTGGCCGTTGTAACGGCAGTCTGGTTTGTAACTTCCCCGCCGACAGATAAGGAAAAAAACACCCAAAACGTTCCTGAATGGGGAGTTCTTTATAGAAGCGGCATGCAGGATTACGTGAACAGGAATAAGGATATTACTCACCTGAAAAACGCCATCAGGAAATGGAAAAGCGCGCTTGAACTGGAACCCGAGTCGGAAAAAATCAAAGAATCAATAACCATCGCGGAATCGGAGTTGAGAAAAAAAGCGGAGGAGTTGTACTCTGCGGGCAAAAGACTCTACGACGGCGGGAACTTCAATCGGGCAGGTAGCGTGTGGGTGAAGGTGAAGGAAATGGTCGACAGTGACAGTGATTTATGGGACAAGGCGGAAGCAGGGATTACGCAAATAAGAGACAGGAGCAGGTAATATGTTTGAACGTTTCAGCATTAAGGGGGGCGAGCCGGAGAATTCGGGCAGTGAAAGAACAATGGTTCTTTCCGTATCCCCTATGTTGTTTGTCCTGTCCGGAGAAAAAAAAGGCCGGCGGATTAAGATTGACAAGGATACGATAACGATGGGAAGGGGAAAGGCAAACGATGTATGTTTTGAAAACGATAATTCAGTTTCCCAAAAACATGCCGCAGTATCCATGAAGGAGGGGAAGTGGCTTATTTCAGGCGCGGGTGGCGGTATCGTGGTGGACGGGCAGGAAGTGAATAATAAAATATTGGAAGATGGTTCAGTGATTGAACTGGGCGGTGTCAGGCTGAGGTTTGAGGAAGGGCGCAGTACTGCGATGTGGAGGTTACAGGACAGGAGTAGGAACAGAAAGCATATATACCGTCTTGTTATTATGATTGTTTTCCTGGGTATTATATTATTCGTAATGCGTTTCCTGTCAAGCATGTCCAGTCCAAAAGTGACAAGGCATATGAGTGAAGATACGTGCCTTCATTTTGTGCCTGTCGTGGAAGAACCCGGGGTTAAACCGGTAAGCGATGCTTCGGAAAAATGCTATATAATGGGGATGGCTGAATACAACAGGGGCAGTTTTGAGAATGCCGCTTTTTACTGGAAAGAGGCGCTGAAGGTAAACCCGGGACATGAGAATGCAAAAATCAAGTTGAATGCGCTCGAAGAAGAAAAAAAGAAATCCGCCGCAAGGCGGAGGAATTCCCGCAAAAGCACTGATAAAGAAGTTAAAAGAGAAGACACAGATGCCGGCAGACAGAGAAAACATGAAACCGCGGAAATGTATTACAGGAAGGGAAGGGTATTTCTTGCCGCCAATGACAGTAAGAAGGCCTTGTATTACTGGAAAAAAACGCTTAAGATAATCGATGACCCAAATGACGAACTGTACAGGCAGGCCATGGAAAAAGTTAACAGCCTATCCGAAAGTTCACGCCGGTAGAAAAAACTCCACTCATTATAAAACGGTTCCCAGGCTATTTATGAATAGTAATAGAAACACCAGAATAACACTTTTTCTGAAAATACTGGTTGTCAATTCTATAGGTAAGCCCGTAAAATTCGCTGTACTGATGATGTTTATATGTTTATTATATAATATCGTTGAATTATTATTATTGTTTTGTTAGAATAGGGACAGTCATAAAATCAAAGAATCCACTGAAGGACGGATTCACTGGAGGGGGAAGTAATGGATAACAAGAATGAACGGATGCTGCAGTACTTCAGCGCAATAGAAGACATATCTAAACATATAAATTTTTCAAACAACCTGAAAGCTACACAGGAGGATATTCTCCTGAGGGCGATGAAGGTCATGCAGGTGGAAAGTATATCAATCCTGCTGATTGACGAAAAGAAAAATGAGATGTATTTTGAAGTCTGCAAGGGAGAAAAAGCCAAGGAAATTGAGAGTAAAAAGAACACGCTGAGGTTTAAGGTGGGGCAGGGGATAGCCGGCTGGGTTGCCAAGATGGGGAAACCCGTGATTGTTAATGACCCGGCGAACCATCCTAATTTTTATAAAGAAGTGGACAGTTTAACGGGATACAGCACGATTAATATTGCCTGCGTTCCGCTGATGGTGAAGAACAGGATAAAAGGCGTAATAGAAGCGATTAACAAGAGGGACTCGGATTTTGAGGATATGGACAGGGTGTTGCTGAGTAATATTGCCGCGCTCATATCTGTCAGCATGGAAAATATAGAATTGTATGACAAGGGAATTCAAACCAAAAACTATTACATGAACCTTATTGAGAATATGCCCGGCGGATTAATCGTTGTAGATAAAGAGGGTAATATAACCGGTTGTAACCAGGCCGCCTGCGCGATGCTCGGTTTGGTGAAGGCGGTAACCATTGGGAAACCGTGCAACGTGGCATTGATGAGGCAAAAAGAGATGGCGGTGGTTCTGATACAAACCCTGGCGGACAAGAAAACCAGTAACAGGCTTGAAATATCCACAATGGGGAAGGATAACGTGAGGATTACTATAGGCTACGGAACAATACTGATAAGCGAAATAGACGGCGGTGTCGCCGGCGCAGGCATAATATTTCAGGACCTGACACATATCAAGGAGATTAAGAGCAGAGCCGAGAAGATGCTCACTTAAAACCACACTTACAATGAAGGTAAAAACAAGATTCATGGTACTGGCTGTTTTCGGCTTTACCATGGGAATAATGGAAAGTATAGTTGTTGTTTATATACGAAGAATAATCGAAGGTGTGGATGTAGTTAACCTGACCGGGAGGGTTGTTTCGAATATTCCCGCATGGCTGATAGGGATTGAACAGGTGCGGGAAGCATGCACCATAGTAATGCTGGTAACCCTCAGTTTGCTGGTTGAGAAGGACAAGTGGAGGCGCTTAGCGGTTTTCCTGTGGACTTTTGCCTTGTGGGACCTGTTTTACTATGCCGGGCTTAAAATATTCCTTAACTGGCCGCCGTCTATAACCACCATCGATTGTCTTTTTCTTATCCCCTGCCCGTGGATTGCTCCCGTTTATGTGCCGGTTATCGCTTCAACTTTGATGATAACAGCATCAATTATAATAATGCATAAACTCAATATTCCAGCCGGCGAGAAGAAAAAATGACAGGAAAAACACCTAAGTCAGCCCAATTAAAACAAGAGTTGAAGAAGTTCCTGCCGGGGCATGTTTACGGCCTCCTGGCAAAGCTTGGCGGTATAGCGGAAAAGATGAACTTTCCGGCATATCTTGCGGGAGGTATCGTTCGCGATATGATGCTCGGAAAGAAAAACTTCGATGTAGATATGGTAATTGAAGGCGACGGGCTCAAGTTTGCCGGGCGTGTTGAAAAAGATATGGGCGCAAAAACGGTCATTTATGAGAAGTTTTATACAGCAGAGTTGAAGTTTACGGATGGTTTTACGGTTGATGTGGCAACGGCAAGAACCGAGAAGTACCGTTCCCCTGCCGCTTTGCCTGAAGTAAGGAAGAGTTCCATTGAAAAGGACTTGTTCAGGAGGGATTTTACCGTAAACGCCATGGCATTAAGGATTAACGGCCCTGGTTTCGGAAAGTTAGTGGATTGCTGTAAAGGAATGAAAGATTTAAAAAGCAAGGCCATTCGTATAATTCATGACAGGAGTTTCATTGATGACCCAACGAGGATATTCAGGGCGCTCAGGTATGAACAGCGTTATTCCTTCAAAATGGACGGTAAAACGGAAAAATTATTAAAATACGCAGTGAAGAATAAATATATTGATAAACTTTCAGGTTACAGAACCAGGAACGAGATAATGGCAATTCTTGAAGAAAAAGACGCTGTTAAGCCTTTAAGACGGATGGAAGAACTGGGATTGCTGAAATATATCCATCCCGGGCTCAGGTTGTCTGAGAAAGCGTTGAATGCCATAAAAAGACAGTCAAAGGCTGAAGGAGAGCCAGTCAAGGGCAAAGAAAAATGGTTTTGTAATCTGTTGCTTTTAATTGATGATTTAACTATAGGCCAAAAAGAAAAACTATGCAGGAAACTTCATTTTAACAGTTACTACACAAAGGCCATAACTAATAACTAATAAATAATTGTTATTTATAATAATAATGTATTTGACATTTAGCGAAAAGATTGATATTATCATAAAAATTATTTTTTTTGAATGGATTAAGTATGAATATACCCATAAGCATACAACTTGTAACATTGTTATTTGCAATGGTTGTCCATGAATTCGCGCATGCATGGATGGCTTACAGGTGCGGGGATGATACCGCCAGGGACCTCGGTAGGATGACTCTTAATCCTCTCGTGCATATTGATATATTCGGTACTATATTGCTTCCGATGTTCCTGATATATTCAGGGTCAAGTTTTATTTTTGGTTATCCTAAACCGGTTCCTATCAATCCGGCTAATTTCAATAACCCTAAGAATGATATTATTAAAGTAGGGGCGGCGGGGCCGTTGTCAAATATAATACTTGCCGTTGTTTCAACGCTGCTGATATGGGTAATCCAGGTGATGGGAATCCCTGTAAGCAGAATGGGTATCATGATATTGAATATGCTGATTTTCAGTGTTTTCATTAACCTGCTCCTGGCTGTTTTTAACCTTATTCCCATACCGCCGCTTGACGGTTCGCAGATATTAACCGGGTTTATGAATGCAAAACAGCATATGATGTATGAGAGAATAAGGCCTTATGGAATGTTTATTATAATGTTCCTGTTTTTCACGAGGATTCTTTGGAAAATCATTATGCCCGTGGTTTCATTCCTGCAGGGTATATTGTTCTGGGGCATAAAAGGATTGTAAATTATGGCAAAAAAAAGAGTATTGAGCGGTATGAGGCCGAGCGGCAAACTGCACCTGGGGAACCTGTTCGGCGCGCTTGCGAACTGGGTGAAACTTCAGGATGAATACGACTGTTATTACATGGCGGCGGACTGGCATGCCCTTACGACCGATTACAAGGATACATCGGAGATAAAGAGCAATATAAAGGACATGGTAATTGACTGGATTGCTGCCGGCCTTGACCCGGACAGGAGCGTAATGTTCGTGCAGTCAGGCGTGAGAGAGCATGCGGAACTGCATCTCATACTGTCGTCTTTTACGCCAATTGCGTGGCTCGAGCGATGCCCGACTTACAAGGAGCAGGTACAGCAGTTAAAGGACAAGGAAATCAATACCTACGGGTTCCTGGGATACCCGGTTTTACAGGCGGCGGATATTTTGATATACAGGGCTTCAGCCGTGCCCGTGGGAGAGGATCAATTGCCTCACCTTGAATTGACCAGGGAGATAGCGCGGAGGTTCAATCATTTCAACAAGAAAGTTCTTGTTGAACCAAAAGCGCTCCTTACCAAGGTTCCGAAACTGCTCGGGACCGACGGCAGGAAGATGAGCAAGAGTTACAATAATTGTATTTACCTGTCGGATGACGAAAAGGTTGTAAAGAAGAAGGTCTCAAGTTTCATAACAGACCCGAAGAGGATAAGGGCCGATGACCCGGGACACCCGGAAGTATGCAGTGTTTATGATTACTACAAGGTGCTTTGCCCCGGTGAAGTGGTTGAAATTGAGCGCGAGTGCAGGAAAGGCAGTATCGGTTGCGTACAGTGCAAGAACAGGTTATGGGATTCCATGGTGAAATTGCTTAAACCTATTCATGAAAAGAGAAAAGAACTGGAAGGCAGCCCCGGAATAATAGATAAAGTGCTGGAAGAGGGAAGGCAGAAGGCGCAGGAAACCGCATCTGAGACCTTAAGGGAAATCAGGGCAGTAATGAGAATATAACCAGGGGAGTTAGTTATGACGTACCAGGTAAAACTTGATTCATTTGAGGGGCCGCTTGATTTACTTCTGTACCTGATAAGAAAGAGCAATATAGATATTTATGATATCCCGATAGCGGAAATTACCGCTCAGTACCTGGACTACATAAACATTATGGAAAAACTCAACCTTGATGTTGCCGGGGAGTTCCTTGTAATGTCTTCCACACTGATACATATAAAATCGGAGATGCTCCTGCCCAGGCCGGAAATTGAAGGGATGGAAGAGGATGACCCCAGGGATGAACTGGTAAGGAAACTGCTTGAGTACGAGAAAATAAAAGAGGTTTCAAAAGCCCTGCGTGAAAAGGAAGCCGAGCAGCGCGAGGTTTTTACCAGGAACCGCATTGCTTTTACCGAGGAAGACCATGTTATTGACGCGTCATTGTTTGATCTGCTTGATGCTTTTAAGAAAATAGTTTCAAGGGCTGAGGAGAGCTTCAAGGAAGTTATAGATGAGGAAATAAAAGTTGAGGACAGGATAAGGTACATCCTGGATGTGCTGGAGGAAAGGGAGTGGGTGGAATTCTCCGCGTTGTTTGCAAAACTGAATATGAGCAGGCAGTTGATTATTGTGTCTTTCGTCGCGCTGTTGGAGCTGATTAAGCAGAGAAAGATCTACGCGCGCCAGTCAGGCCCGTTTAAAGAGATAAGGTTGTACAGGACAAAAGCGAAGGATAGCGGCGGGGATGAAAATGTGGAGGAGAGCTCGGAACCCGCAGAAAAAGAATCAGTAGAAGCGAAGGATAGCGGTGGAGATGACATTGTGGAGGAGAGCTCGGAGCCCGCAGAAAAAGAATCAGTAGAAGCGAAGGATAGCGGTGGAGATGATATTGTGGAGGAGAGCTCGGAACCCGCAGAAACAGAACCGGCGAAAACAGGACCCGCAAAAACAGAACCGGCAGAAACAGAACCCGCAAAAACAGAACCGGCAGAAACAGAACCCGCAAAAACAGAACCGGCAGAACCGGAAGCCGATAAACAGGCTGAATTAATAAACGAGATGAAAAAACATGAAGACGAAGAAGATAAACATAAGGAGGAAACAGGTGAATAAGGAAGAACTGAAGAGCGTGCTGGAATGCCTGTTATTCATTTCAGATAAACCCCTGGGCGTTAAAAAAATAGCCGAGGTTACGGGGCAGAATGACGAGGATAAAATATTAAGCGCTGCAAAAAGTCTTAAAAAAGACTATGAGCAAAGGCCCGGGAGCCTGCAGATATCAGTCATTGCCGGCGGCTATCAATTATCAACGAAAAAGGAATTCGGAAAGTGGGTAAGAAAACTTTATGAACAGCAGGTGACGTACAGGCTTTCTCCCTCCGCTCTTGAAACTCTTTCTGTAATAGCCTACAGGCAGCCGGTTACAAGGGCAGAAATAGAAAAAATAAGGGGGGTTGATGTGAGCGGTGTCTTAAGAAGCCTGCTTGACAAGAAACTGGTTAAGGTTTCGGGCAAGAAGAACTGCGTGGGACGGCCGTCGCTTTACAGGACGACGGATAATTTTTTAATGTATTTCGGTTTAAAGAGCATAAGTGACATGCCGGACATTGAAGAAGTTGAATAGAAATGATACAGCAGGTTGAGAGGTAAAAATGGATATTAATAAATTAAGAAAAATAATTGACGGTATTGATGATGAGATTCTTCGGTTGTTGAACGGAAGGGTTGATATTGCCAGGGAAATCGGCAAAATGAAATCAGCGGGGAAGAAGGACATATGGGTTCCCCAGCGCGAAAAGAATATTCTAAAAAGATTGCTGAAAAAAAACAGGGGTAACCTGAAGGATAAGGATTTAGTTGAAATATTCCAGAATATCCTGAACGTCTCACGTTCCATGCAGAAGAACCCGGGTATTGCTTACCTCGGGCCGGAGGCGACCTTCACGCACCTGGCTGCAATAAAGAGTTTCGGGAAGAATTGTAATTTCATTCCTGTCAAGACCATAAGCGATGTATTCTGCGAAGTAAGTAAGGGAAGGGTTGACTATGGAGTGGTTCCCGTGGAGAATTCAACTGAAGGAGTGGTCAGCTATACGCTTGATATGTTTGTTGAGTCCGAGCTGAAAATCTGCTCGGAAAGCCTGTTGAAGGTTTCACATAATCTGCTCTCGCGCCAGAAAGACTGCAGAAAAATAAACAGGGTATATTCGCACCCCCAGGCGATTGCGCAGTGCAGGAACTGGATTGAGGAAAACCTTCAGAACGCAAAGATAGTGGAAGTGGCTTCAACCGCGGAAGCGGCAAGCTGTGCGGGAAAACAGCCGGAAAGCGCAGCCATAGCGTCAACGCTTGCGGCGCAGCTTTACAAGCTTAACATCGTCGCAGCAGGTATAGAAGACAATATCCAGAATTACACCAGGTTCCTCGTAATAGGAAAGAAATACGGCAAGAGAAGCGGGGATGACAAGACATCGATACTTTTCTCGCTGAAGGACAGGGTGGGAGCGCTTCACGGCATGCTTGCTCCTTTCTCCGCCAACAGGATTAATTTAACGAAGGTTGAATCGCGTCCGAGCAAGAAAAAAGCATGGGATTATATATTCTTTGTTGATTTTGCCGGGCATGTTGATGATGCTAACGTGAAGAAGGCATTAAAGGGCCTCGAGAAGGAATGTGTGATGCTGGAAGTGCTGGGGTCTTATCCCCGCTCAGAGCAAATATGAGAAGAATAACAAGAAAAGCAATAATGAAATTTCAGCCGTACAAAACGGGTAAGCCCATTGGCGAAGTAAAAAGAGAACTGGGCTTAAAAAGCGTTTATAAGCTTGCCTCGAATGAAAATCCCGAGGGGCCGTCCCCGATGGTGATAAAAGCCATGGAAGCGGCGCTGGCTGGTATAAACAGGTATCCTGACGGCGGATGCTATTGCCTCAAGGATGCCCTGTCAGGAAAGCTGGGAGTGAAAGCTTCCAATATTATACTGGGCAGCGGGACTGATGAGATTATTGAAATTATCGGTAAGACTTTCCTTGAACCTTCGGATGAGATAATTGTTTCAAAACACGCGTTTATACGTTACAGGATGGCGGGTGAATTGATGGGCTGCAGGGTGAGGGCCGTGCCAATGAAAAACATGAAGCATGACCTTGCGGCAATGAAGAAGGTTGTAACGAAAAAAACAAAGATAATATTTATTGCCAACCCCAACAACCCAACCGGCACTTATGTAAACGCGGGTGAGCTGGCCCGGTTTTTTAAAGGGCTCAGTAGGGACATAATAGTAGTCATGGATGAGGCGTATTATGAATACATGACGGCAAAGGATTATCCCATGACGATAGGGTATGTTAAGAAAGGCGCCCGGGTCATAGTCCTTCGTACTTTTTCGAAGATATACAGCCTTGCGGGACTAAGGGTGGGTTACGGCATTGCCCCGGAGCCCATTATAAGTATGATGGAAAGAATAAGGCCTCCCTTCAACGTTAACAGTGTTGCCCAGGCTGCGGCGATCGCGAGCCTGAAGGACAAGGGCCGCGTGAAAAGGTGCAGGGCCAGGATGCTTGAAGGAAGACGGTTGCTGGAGAAGGAGCTGAAAAAATCAGCCCTGGAGTTCGTTCCGTCAGAGGCAAACTTTATTCTTATCAGGACCGGCAACGGCAGGAAATGGTTTGATTTACTGCTTGGAATGGGGGTTATCGTAAGGGCAATGGATGAGTACGAACTGCCGGGGTGGATACGCGTAACGGTTGGAACACAAAAAGAGAATGAGAAATTCATAAGGGCGATAAGAAAGATTGTAAATGAAAAGAATTAAAACTTTAAGCATAGTCGGGGTGGGGCTTATCGGCGGTTCACTGGGGCTTGCCGTTAAGAAGAGAAATGCCGCGGCCAGGGTGGTTGGCGTTGGCAGGAACGCTAAAAGGCTCGCCATGGCAAAGAGGCTTGGC
>JAUXDE010000150.1 GCA_030618495.1 Clostridia bacterium | reverse complement strand
AAGGGATTTGAATTCATCCCAGTCCGTAAGAATGACAAGAGCATCGCACCTTTTTGCTGTTTCATAAGGGTTTTTACAGTACTTTATATTTTTTAGTATTGTTTTTGCCTTTTCCATTGACACGGGGTCGTAAGCCCTTATTTTAGCCCCTTCCTTCTGCAGTTCCCCGACAATATCAATGGACGGGGCGTTGCGCATGTCGTCCGTATCCGGCTTGAATGCGAGCCCGAGAACGCCTATGGTCTTTCCTTTAAAGTTCCACATGGTTTCTTTCATCTTTTTTACAAACAGTTCCCTCTGCAGCCGGTTGATTTTCTGGACTTCCTTTAACAGGGAAAAATCATATCCCATATGGTCTGCAATAGTTATGAAAGCTGAAAGGTCCTTGGGAAAGCACGAGCCGCCAAACCCCAGCCCCGCCTCCAGGAACTTCTTTCCAATACGGTTATCAAGCCCCATGCCCCTTGCCACTTCAAGGATATTCGCGCCGGCTTTTTCACAGATGTTGGCAACGGCGTTGATATAGGAAATCTTTGTCGCAAGAAAGGAATTACAGGCATGTTTTATTAACTCGGCGCTCTTCACGTTGGTAATAATAATCTTGGATTTTAGTTTCCCGTACACTTCAAGCATGATATTTTCAGCCCTCTTGCTCTCAACTCCTATAACTATCCTGTCCGGTTTCATAAAATCATCAATTGCAGAACCCTCCCTCAGGAATTCGGGATTTGAAACCACGTCAAAATCAATATTCTTCTTATCATAATTGGTTACCGTATTCCTTATCCATTCTCCCGTTCCCACGGGTACGGTGCTCTTGTCAACGATTACCAGGTATTCGCTCATGATTCCGGCAATCTCCCTGGCTACGGCTTCAACGTAACACAGGTCCGCCTCACCGTTGGGCTTGGGAGGGGTGTTGACACATATGAAGACCGCCGTGGCATTTTTAATCCCTTCTTTTATACTTGTAGAGAATGTAAGTCTTTTCTTTTTTGTATTTTTCTTTATCAACGCTTCAAGTCCCGGCTCATAAATAGGGATTATCCCATTCTTTAATTTCTTTATCTTTTCCTTCACATTATCAACGCATACGACCGTGTGCCCCATTTCAGAAAGGCACGTCCCGGAAACCAGCCCCACGTATCCTGCCCCAATAACAGCTATCTTCATTTCATAATCTCCTGTTCAATAAATTCCTTTAAAGCAGTCCTCCAATCGCGTAAAGCGGTAAAACCCTGCAATTCCCATAAATAGTTATTTAAACCAGAATATCCCGGCCTCATTGCCGGACTGTTTAATTCCCCGGTGCTTATTGCCCTGAGTTTCTTCTTAGTTGCCGTTATTTTCATTATTTCTTCGGTAAACTCATACCATGAACAACACCCGCCGTTGGTTAAATGCCATATCCCGTACAATTGAGTGCCGAGCAACTTTTCAATGGCCCCGGCTAAATCCTTCGTATATGTTGGTGAAATAAACTGATCGTTAACCACCTGAAGCTCTTCCTTCTCTCTTATTTGCTTCAGTATCGCTGACACAAAATTATTACCGTCCTTACCGTACAATCCGGACGTTCGGATAATATAAAATCTGTTCAACAACCACCGGACATACTGTTCCCCCCGGTATTTTGACTTTGCATAGACACTCTGCGGATTTGGCCTGTCAAATTCAGTATACGGTTCTCCTTTGGTTCCGTCAAAAACATAATCCGTGCTCAAATAAAGCATCACGGCATCAAACCTCTGGCATGCCAGCGCAACGTTGCGTGTTCCGATAGCATTAACCCTGTAAGTTGAATCCGCATCCCCTTCAGAACCATCCACGTCCGTACAGGCCGCTGTATGAATTATAATATCCGGATTTAATGACGTTGCCTTTTCATAGAACCTGCCCGCATCCGTAATATCAACATTTATAACCCTGAACTTTTTTGCCGTATCCGGGGATAAAGGCTTCTTATCCACCAAAACCAATTCATGCTTCTCTGAGAGAGCCTTAACCAGCTCAGTGCCCAGCATGCCTCCCGCTCCCGTAATAAGTACCCGCATAGAACCCCTTACTTTTTAAGTTTTGTCCACAAGGGTTTGTTCCCGACATACCACAGTATTGTTTCCTTGAGGGCTTTTCTAAAATCATACTCCGGTTTCCATCCCAGTTCACCGGTTATCTTACTGCTGTCAAGGGAATACCTCCTGTCATGCCCGAGCCTGTCCTGAACCGGTTTTATCAATGTTTCGGGTTTGCCCAGAAGAGACAGTATTGTTTTTGTCAGTTCAATATTCGGCATTTCCACACCACTGCTGATATTATATATTTCACCCTCCCTGCCTTTATGCAGTACCATGTCAATAGCCCGGCAGTTATCCTTTACGTATAACCAGTCCCTCACGTTCATCCCGTCGCCATAGAGGGGAAACGTCTTGTCTTCAAGACCGTTTGTAATGAACAGGGGGATAACTTTCTCCGGGTACTGGTACGGCCCGTAATTATTTGCGCTCCTGGTTACCATGACCGGCAGGCCAAAGGTTTTCCAATAGGAATTAACAAGCAGGTCAGCCCCGGCTTTTGAAGCGGAATAAGGATTTGACGGATTCAACATATTAGTTTCCTTAAAAGACCCCTCTTTGATTGAACCGTAAACTTCATCGGTTGATATGTGAACAAACTTCTTTATCTTGTTTTTCCTTATCACTTCAAGCAGTACGTGAGTGCCCAAAACATTGGTCCTGACAAAAGCGTCCGCATCCTGTATCGACCTGTCCACGTGTGTTTCCGCAGCAAAATTCAGTACGGCATCAACGCCTCTTGAAGCCGTATCCACTACTCCGCTGTTGCAAATATCCCCCCTGACAAACCTGTAATTCGGGTTGTTCTCAACCTTCCTGAGGTTTTCGGGATTTCCGGCATATGTGAGCTTATCCATGTTTACTATTTCATAATCCGGATATTTTTCAAAAATATAATGAATGAAATTACTGCCTATAAATCCCGACCCGCCCGTAATCAATAGTTTCATTATTCTTCTGCCTTTCCTCGTTTTCCTTTAGCCGTTCTTTCTTGACCAGTCATACGGAACCTTCTTGCCGTGTGGCGAGAACCTGTATTCATCAGGTTTTTTATAGTTAT
>JAUXDE010000028.1 GCA_030618495.1 Clostridia bacterium | reverse complement strand
ACCGTTGATACCTTTACCCAGAATCCGGAAGCGGATGACGTATCTGGTTTAATCCAGTATTTAAGCTCCAAATCATTTGCATCTGCGAACCTTATATCTTCATAATCGGACTGCAGTTTACCTTCACCTATCAACGTAGCCGTATCTATTTCTGTTGTTGTTATGAACACCTGATAATCATTTAACTGCCCTCCGGAATTCGTTATTGTTATTTCTTTCCTGCAATCCCAGGTTCCACCGCCGTCATTGGACCACACTTGCCATGACAAACATATATTAGTTCCAATAAAATATATCAAACATGAGATTATTATTAATTTTATTATTTTCATTTATTCCTTTACCTAAAGTACTTATCTTTTAGGCTATGAAAAAGAGATTTTTCATGCCTCATTACCTCTGTTACAAAGTATACCACCCATTTTGTATCAAAACAAGCAAAATTATTGTAATAAAATCATAAGCTACAGATATGGAGCCCCACGGGTTTACACCCGTGGTTTTCTGGAAATCGGGATAAAGGCCTGTTTATTATTTATAGATAACTTTTATTTCGTTGTCCGATATATTGTCCTAAAAAAAAAGAACTATCATTATATAACCTTGTCAGAATACATTGTCAACCCGGTTACACTATAGAACTTAAAAATTGGTGGCGTATTTAAAAATTTTATACCCATTCTTTCTATATGGGCAACCCACGTTCATTCGCTATAACCTTCTCTAATATTATACAATAATTTAACTGAAATGTCAAGCGGAAGATTATTTATTATAATTACATATTTATCAAATTACACGATATGTTGAAACAGTATTTTTTCCATTATTCTATCCTAATAAGTTCATTTAATAAGAATAGACGGCCTTTTAATGGTTTTATTCCCGGACTTAATACTGGTCATGGGCCAGTCAGCAGTATCAGTTATAACCACCGGGCCGTTTCTCAATATAATGATAGTATCCTCAGCCTTTGCCCCCGTAATGGTGGGATTCCAGGCAACAGCCTGGTTTAACAATAACTTTTTACTGCTCGCAGGAGTTGCCAGGTAATTCCTGGTCTCGTACCCGGTAGGGCCTCCCATATGATGCAGTTTCCATTCCTCACCGTACCCGTCTTCCCTGTATATATCAGTAGCCTTTTTCAGGACATCCCCTAACCTGCTGCCTGGTTTTGAATTCAATATCAACGCGGCTTCGGCTTTTAAAACAGTGCTGTACCTTCCTGCAATATCCTGCGGCAGTTTGCCGAAATGCACCGACCTGGTTAATGAGACTATAAGGCCCTGTTTCTGCGCGCAGATTGATACTATTACATATTTCTTCAGTTTATTAACCGAAGGAATTGGATGCCTGTACCTGAATACCCTTTTATCCGCGGCAATCAGTTTAACCACAACGTTAATCCCCTCTTCTATGAAGGCGTTATGAATCATTGCTGAAATCTTATACTCACTGTACCCCTTCTTAATACATTTGCATACACTTCCGATTATCCTGCCTGCATCCTTACCGAGTTTTTTATACCTCTTAACTTCCTCCTCAACCAGGGTGGACTGCAGTTCGTAAAAACGATGGTTCAGCGCTTCCGTGCCCTTCCACGGTATATCGGAGGCAATCCTCCCGCCTTTTGCCAGTCCTTCTATTATTTTATTGCTCCCCTCGGGTGTCCACCAGTTGAAACTAAGGATTTTATAACCCAGGTCCTCCACTTTTTCAAGCTCCCTGAAGCGGTTTGCTTCGTTATTCCCTGTAATGAGGTATTTATCATTCCTGGTAATAAACAATGCAGCAACACCTTTTTCCGTGTTTGACTTCAACCCGTTATCCCTGCCCCCCGTAACCCAGGCGAAGTTCGGTATCCTTGAAAGCAGTATGCCGTCCAGTTTATTCTCTTTAAGAAAATCCCGGATGTGCCGGTTCTTTATTTTTAGCTCATCGTTCATTGGTTCCTCCCTACTACTGCTTTTCTATCGTTGGAGGTTCATATAATTCATGGAAGACCAGCCCCGCGGCTCCTATAACACCTCCATCTTCGGATAACTGCGTTGTAAGTATCTTAACGGCCTTCCTGGGTACTTCCATGGCCCGTTTATCAAGTGATTCCTTCGCGTTATCGAGGAGCAATCCTCCGGCCCTGGCAACCCCTCCGCCCACAATCACCATATCCGGAT
The DNA here is from genome assembly GCA_030618495.1 of Clostridia bacterium. Lineage (GTDB taxonomy): Bacteria > UBA6262 > WVXT01 > WVXT01 > JAUXBS01 > JAUXBS01. Next base: position 14,044 of record JAUXDE010000028.1, on the reverse strand, counting down.
TGAGGAGGTTTACCATGTTTCCAATCGCTACACCGAGGTGCTTCCCGGTATTCCTGAAAACCTCAAGAGCCTTAGCATCTCCCTTCCTGGCTGCCAGGAATACTGTTTCCGCGGTTATATCCTCCTTATTACCCGCAAGTTTCAGTATTTCAGAATCAGCAGCATCATTTAACGATTCAACGGCCTGCCTTACGATTGCCGGGCCTGAAACAAACGTTTCAACACACCCCTTCCTGCCGCACGCGCAGACAACGTCAGATTCCGCAATGAAAGTGTGCCCGAACTCCCCTACACTGCCGCTCTCGCCTCTGAATATTTGCCCGTTAAAAATAAAGGCGGCGCTGACACCCATACCAAGGTTGATATATATAAGGTTATCCACTCCCCTTGCGGCGCCGAACCAGCGCTCCGCAATCAGCATTGCCCTGGCGTTCCTGTCTATGAACACCGGAAACTGGAACTTCTTTTCAAACCATTCCCTGATGGGCACGTTCTTCCATCCCTTCAGGTTAGGAGCTTCCACAACAACCCCGTTTCTAAAGTCTATAATTCCCGGGATTGCCACCCCTATGCCTTTTATCCTTGAAACGTCTATCCCGGAACTATCGATTGTATCCTTTATATATTTAACCGTCTTCCTGAATATCTCCCGGGGGCCTATTTCCCTCCTGGTCCGGTTCTTCAGCCTGGTTATTATCCTGCCCTCAAAATCGGTAACGGCAACCGTTATATTATTTATCCCGAGGTCAACTCCTATAAAATACCCGGCCTTGGGATTGACTTCCAGCAGTACAGTCTTCCTGCCCCTGAAGTTCCCCTCCTTGCCCACTTCCATCACAAGGCCTTCTTTAATCAGTTCACCTACGAACTTCGTAACCGTTGCCCAGCCAAGCCCGGTTATCTTGAATATCTTACTGCGTGAAGCCTGTTCGTTCTCCCGGATTACCTTAAGAATCTCAGCCTTGTTAATTTCCCTGATGTAGGTTAAATCCGCCTTTGATTTGATGGCCATTATCTTTCTCCCTTTTTACTGGACATGCCTGATAAAGATGTCCACTTCCCCCAAAACTCCGTTACCGGATGTGCCGGTAATTTTTATCCTCGGGTTTAAAGATGCTGATGGAGCTATAATGGTTATCCTGGCAGTGCCCTTACACAGCTTTGCCGGGTTAGGCCCGGACAGCTTCCCCTCTCCCCCCATAGTGAAGGTAACAGTTTCCTTTGAATCCTTTATTATAAGCCCCCTTTCGTCCTTTAAGACGGCTGTAATCACCGACTTGCTCTTATTATCGGCGGGTATGCTCTTCACGCTGCAGCTCAGTTCAACGGTTTTCACCGGGCCGCTTCCGGGAGGTTCCAGAAGGTTGTTTAACTTAATTGTGTCCATTGCCACTACAACACCGTCGTTCCTTGCCTCAGCGTATAGTACATTATAGGCAACCTTAGCCTTCTTCCATTCGAACCTGGTCTGTTTTGGCTTCCTCTTCCTTACCCCCAGGGAAACAGAACCGTAACCGTTGAACAGCTCAACCTCATCGCAGTTGCTGTATACCCATACATTCTTCCTGGCCGGCTTCTTCCACCTGTCAGGCCAGGTATGGGATACTATATAAACCATCGGGTCTTCCCTACCGTCCTTATAATAACTCCTGTAGAAATAATAAAGATCCTTGGGTTTCCTGTCAAAGGTCCATACCCCCTTCTGGTTCATAAAGGGTATGGCATTTGTCCCCCTGTCAAGCCTTGGCGAGGCAAAATCGAACGCAACCCATAAGCAGTGGCCTATGTACCAGTCAGACCGTTCCTCCCCCTGCCTTACGTAGGCTTCATGAATCAGGCACTGGTATTCCTGGGTCCAGTCCCCGGGTATCGGCCTTTCGATATGCCTGTCAATGGAACTTGCGGCGCCGTATTCACCTGTTATAAAATAGGGATCCTTGCGATGCTTTTCGTCAAGGGCCGGACCATAATCCTCCATAAAGGCTCCGTACCAGCCCATCCAGTACTGGGGCGAATAGACATCGGGGATATGCTGGTTGGACTCGATATGCTGGTTACAGCTTATGGTCTTCCTGGTGGGGTCCTCCTCGTGAGCAACCTTGTTTACTTCTTTAAAGAACATATTTGTATACTCTTCTGACGAACCGTCATCAAGCTTCTGGTCTGATTCATTACCCAGGCTCCATACCAGGACGCACGGGTGGTTGCGGTGCCCTCTTATCATCTCCCTCATCTGGGATTTTGCGCTTTCAAGGTAAGCCGGTGTACTGGAGATACAGTTGGTCACAGGTATCTCCTCCCACACGAGCAGTCCCAGCCTGTCACAGGCATTGAGCACTGCCGGGTCCTGGGGGTAATGAGCGAGCCTTACCAGGTTGAAACCCGCAGATTTTATCATTTCAAAGTCCCTTACATGCAGTTCATTGGGTACCGCATACCCGTAACTCTTGATATCCTGATGCCTGTTTATCCCCCTGATAAAGACTTCCTTCCCGTTTAGTTTGAGGTTATCATACTCCTGCCATTCGAACCACCTTACCCCCAGGGGGCTCTCAATCGAGTCCATAACCTTACCATCAAGCTTAATAGTCGATTTTACCTTATATAAATAGGGATTCCCCGGTGACCATAGATTTGGACTGTCAATCGGATCACTCTTCTGCTCAAACCTGTAAACTGAATCCGGTTTAATATTATATACTGACTCCATACTTTTCACGATGTCTCCGTTAGCATCAACTATTTTCGTTATCAACGTACATTTCTTATCCGTACTGTAATAGTTCCTTACTTCGGTATTAATACATACTTCAGCGCTCGATTCCGATACTTCAGGGGTAAAAACGAACACATTATCAATATGCGCCTTCCCCGTTTTCACGATATATACATCACGGTAAATCCCGCCGTAAATCGCATAATCCGCGGAAACCGGGAAAGGCTGGAAATCCGTATAATTATACGGTGGCAAGTCCCTGTTATTCGAATTATCAACCTTTACCGCAAGCAGGTTCCCGGCCCCGAAGTTAACATATCTGGTTATATCGAATTCAAAACCAGTATACCCCCCGATGTGCCTGCCCAGACGATTACCATTGACCCAAACCTCTGCTGTCAGGCTGACTCCTTCGAACTTTATAAAAACCTTCCTTGCGCTGAATCTTCTGTCCACTGTAAACTTCTTCCTGTACCAGCCAATACCCCTGTACATGTCCGGCCCCTTGAAAACGTCATCGGTATTGTACGTGTGCGGGATGTTCACTTCATCCCATAATAAATCATCATATGAAGGCTCTTCAGCGCCGGATACATCCTGCCTGATAAACCTCCAGCCCTCATTGATATCCGATTCAACCCTGTAATAATCAGCCTGAGATGAAGCGGTCAGACTCAATACCGCAAAAACCAACAACATAACCCTCAATCTGTTTCCTTTAATCATATTCAGTACCTCATAGTGTGGTGCTTCTAACATATCTTGACATATGCTGGAAGTATTTTGCTTCAGCGTCAAGGAACGAAGAGTGAGAAACCGGGTAAAATATTTTAATCCTTATTTTTTATCATTTTTATTATTTCGTTAATGCGCCATTCTATGGAAGTCATCATCCACAATTGAAAATGGTTCATGCGCGCCTGGTTGACTATCAGGTAGATGAACTTAAGGGACAAGGCTGCAATGGCCAGTTCTATCATCAACAACCTCATCATTCCCCCGCTTACAAGTGAAATTACAAGGCATATAAGCACGAAAACGATGAACAGTATATTATACAGCTTCTTCGTGAAGGTGGGCACTCCGCCTATCCTGCCCACGATTGCCCTAACGCGCTCCTTCTCCTTGAGAAACTCATCGATTTCCCTTTTTAGCTCCTCTGCTTCCTGTTCATGTCTCAGTTCTTCACTGTTCATTTATATTGCCTCCAGGCTTATGCAATACCTCACCGGCGTGATGAACCACAAGGATTCCTTCATCTTCACGCCCTTCCCATTTGCTTATATCGATTTCTTCAGGATTCATATATCCAAGGTTTATCTTCCTGCACTTCTCTTCGGGGATTCCCGTCGCAAGGATAACTTTTATCCTTGGCGCCTCTTCACCGTCAATGTACGTACCCAGTCCCTTTACGTGAGTGGAATGCGCCATAACACCTCCCGGGACATCCCTGAATTCCTTCATCCTTTTATAGAAGTAATCCCTTACATGATAACCTATCTTATCGAGGTCTTTGCCGTGAGTGCCGGAAACTTCCTTTATATGCGGCGCATAAATAATAAGTTCCCCGTTATCTTCAACAACAGGCTCGAGTTTATACATCACCTTGCCGGCGGTCCATAAGTCATCATACATTTCCGGGGCTATCCCAAGAACTTTTTTATAAGTCCTGCCCTTATAAACCATATTTACCTTAGCGGACAGGTCCGCGGCGGCTGACCAGGCCTCTTTTGAATCGCCTGCGAATAATCCCTTAAGCCTGCCGTCAGCAACTACGGAACAAAAGTAAAACCTGGGCACATCCACAAATGATGCAGCCCTTTCTATTACCTCCCTGGTCCGGGTTGACTTCCTGCCGTTTATTTCTATATTGGTTATAACCGCGCCAAGCCAGTGGAAGAAGTTTATAACCTCACGCCCTGAAACCCCCGGGAACAGGTACTTGTCCCCCCCTGAAAACCCCACAACCTCATGAGGGAAGACGGGCCCGTAAATCATGATAAGGTCATACTCAAAAAGCATCTTATTGATGGTTACCGGGACTTCCTCCTCGAACAGCCCATTGGTTATATCCCTTATATCTTCTTTTGACATCTTCCCTATGGTTTTAAAGGTCTCCGGCAAATCCCACCTGTGATTGAAGATATTGAATTTCCCGTATTTTCCCCTTTTTTCGTCCGCTGAAATGCCGAGGTATTCCAGTATTTTCTCTTCCGTCATCACCGGATGCGTACCAAGGGCTACCAGGAAATCAAGCTTCCGGGCCTTATCCCCGGCCTGCTCACAGAACTGCCTGAAAAAGAACCCGGTCGGACCTGACCTTGTATGGTCGGGTATTATAGCCAAAACCTTTTTCCCCCGGAGTTCCATCCCGGAAAGCGCCTCACGGATTACACCGCAGGCCTCTTCATCAGAAAGGTATCCTTTTTCACTTCCCCTGCCTTTTACCATATCTTTTTCCCATTATCATCTATAGGTTTCGGGTACGTAGGGCTTGCATTTCTTATCGGCAAATACCTTTTTGAACCTTGTGAAACGCTGAACCCCGCCTTCAAGGGGGACCTTTACCCATTCCTCCCCTATAAGGGGTTTTACGTATTTGATGAATTCATCCGTAACGTCTATCCTGTTCTTTGCAATCCACGATTCCGGGAACTTCCTCTCCGAGTTTGCGACCTTATCAAGCCCAACCCTGTCATACTTCACTTTATATATATCCCCGGGCTCCCTGAGAATAGTTGACATGTAGCCGTTCCCGTCTTCCACCGCCACCTGAGCCGCCTTTTTACCCACTTCATAAGCCTCATCAAGGTCAACCGTCGACGCGTAAACCATGGTATCCCTCTGACCGGTCCCGGGCACGTTACCCCTGGCTGCGCCACGCGCATTTAACCCGGCTTCATTCAGGTAGTTAACAACGGCCTGCTCCACGCTTGTTTTGCTTGAACTGAACTTGGTATGGCCAAAAGAGTCTTTTACCTCACCGATATCCCCGACAGGAAACCCCTCGCTGATAACCACTATGACCCTGCCGCTCTTCTTCAGTTCATCATTCACATTGTCAGCCAGTTCCTGCATGCCAAGCCCGGATTCAGCCATATATATCTGCAGGGGTATCTCCCTGTTAAGGTCGGCAAGCCTCGCGGCAGCCGGGATAAACCCTATCTTCCTGCCCATTGCCTGGAGCACCAGTACCGGGTCGGCAGGACAGGAACCCGCGTTTTCCTCGTTCGCATTCTGGACGTTACAGGCCCAGTACCTTGCCACACTGCCGTAACCCGGCGTATGGTCTATTAACCTGAATTCGGAATCACCCACATCGTTGTCTATAGTCTTGGGCACCCCGGTTGCTATGAGGTCAAGCCCCTTCTCCCCGGCAAGGATGCTTACCTTGTTGGCAGTATCCATTGAATCGTTGCCGCCGATATAGAAGAAATACCCCACATCGTGCGCCTTCAGTACTTCTATGACCCTGTTAAAATCCTCCTTCTGCTTTTCCTTTAACTTATATCTGCATGTCCCTATTGAACCTGCCGCGGGAGTAGTTGCGAGAAGTTTAATTTCCTGCTCATCCTGAGCTGACAGGTCAAGCAGTTCCTCTTTCAGTATCCCTTCAATACCGTGAAAGCCCGCATATATGGTCCCGAACTTATCGGGATAACTCCTGCAGCCCTCTATAACACCCCTGAGAGAATTATTTATAACCGGGGAAGGCCCCCCGGATTGCGCGATAATAACATTCCTATTACTCATTTATCATCTCCTTAAGAGTTTTTTATAGTCATAATCCTATACCCACGGAGGGTTATCAGTCAGGATTTCATCAAATATTTTAATTAAAGATTTTTCGTAGTCGCCGGCATAAGCACCGTCAAGGAACTTATTGAATCCCTCTTTTGCCCCCAGTTCCCACGAGGATTCCTCCTGCCCGGGATTTATGGGGAAGAAGAGCGCCTTGTTTGCCCTGGCAGCCTTCATGTCTCCCGGGGCGTCCCCCACCATAAGCACGTGCCCTTCAGGGTACTTGCCCCCGCTGGCGAGCTTTAAGTGTTCAGTCTTATTACCCATTTCCTGTCCCGCTATAATGGCAACGTACTTCGACAGGTCATGTTCCTCCCATTCCTTCTCCAGCGCCTCGCACGGCGTCGCCGATACCACGATAACATCCGCTTTCTTTGAAATCAGCTCAAGCCCCTCCTTGACGAACGGGAACGGGTAGGCACCCCTCACCATTGCCGCCACCGAGGCATTTACCGCCATGCTCCACTTGAGCGCCTTTTTTAAGATGGGATATCCTGTTTCCTCAACCGCTTTCTTTAACGAAGGATTGCCGAGGGGAACCCCGGAATCCACGAACTTCTTCAATGAAGTAACGTCAGGTAATTTCACTTTTGACCTTTTAACCTCGGGCCTGTCCTCAAGAAGTTCAAACACCTTGAGCAGCGCAGGGAACCTGTTTACACCCCTGTATTTTGAATACAGGTTTACCCACTCCGCGGCCTCACGCGCATACTTTGAAATCGCCTGCAGGTCCCACTCGTTTATTATATTGGGAATGAAACACTCCTTGTGCTTCAGTTCCATCGTAGGAAACGCGCAGCCGTCCGAGTCTATGCCTATGAAAAAATCCTTTGTTGGTTTAAAGTCCTTTAACCTGTCCTGTGAATAATCCGGCATCTGTCCTCCTCCTTTTTAATTCTACACCTTCAGCCATTCGGTATGATAATTGCCTTCCTTATCAACTCTTTCGTAAGTGTGGGCGCCGAAGTAATCCCTCTGCGCCTGCAGGAGGTTGGCAGGAAGCTGCGCGCTGCGGTAACTGTCAAAATACGAAAGCGCCGAGCCAATGGCAGTTAAGGGAATACCGAGATTAACCGAAGTGGAAACCACCTTCCTCCAGTTATCCTGCGACTTCATGATAATATCCTTGAAGAATGGGTCGAGCAGCAGGTTATCAAGCCCCGGGTTCCTGTCAAACGCTTCCTTTATGCGTCCCAGGAACTTTGCCCTTATAATACAGCCGTTGCGCCACATCAGCGCAATCTCCCCGAACTTGAGGTTCCATTTGAACTCCGTTGCTGCCGCCTTCATCAGGGCATACCCCTGGGCGTACGAACACATCTTCGAGGCATAGAGCGCATCGTGTATCGCTTCAATGAACTTCTCCCTGTCACCATCGTATTTTTCTACGGGTCCAGTGAATGCTTTTGAAGCTATTACCCGTTCATCCTTGATTGCGGACATGCACCTGGCAAAAACCGCCTCGGCAATCGTGGGCGCGGGCACTCCCAGGTCAAGGGCATTCTGGGAAGTCCACTTCCCCGTGCCCTTCTGGCCTGCCCTGTCCAGGATTATCTCAACAATGGGCTTGCCGGTTTCCTTATCCTTCTTACCGAGTATATCAGTAGTAATATCAATCAGGTATGAATCAAGGTCTCCCTTGTTCCATTTATCAAATGTCTTATGAAGCTCTTCATAGGAAAGCCCAAGGGCGTTCTTCATGAGGTAATACGCTTCGCATATAAACTGCATGTCCCCGTACTCTATACCGTTATGCACCATTTTCACGAAATGGCCCGCGCCGTTATTGCCGACCCATTCACAGCAGGGAGAACCGTCTTTAACCTTTGCGGCAATCTTCTGGAATATGGGCTTCACATGCTCCCATGCCGCCCCGGACCCCCCCGGCATGATGGGAGGCCCCTTAAGAGCTCCCTCCTCGCCGCCGGATACCCCCGTCCCGATATAAAGCAATCCCTTATCCTCAACATACTTTGTCCTTCGGATAGTATCTTGAAAATTAGAATTCCCCCCGTCAATAATTATATCTCCCTTTTCAAGGCAGGGTAATAATTTTTCAATAAATTTGTCAACCGCATCGCCCGCCTTGACCATGAGCATGACTTTCCTGGGTTTTTCAAGCGATGAGCACAACTCCTCAACCGAATGAGTCCCTTTTATGTTTTTTCCTTTTGCGCCGCCATTAATAAACTTATCAACCTTCTCCACCGTGCGGTTAAATACCGCAACCGAGAATCCCTTGCTCTCCATGTTGAGTACCAGGTTCTCTCCCATTACCGCCAAGCCTATCAACCCAATGTTATTCAATGCCATTTTAATCTGATCTCCTTTTCTTTTTTATTAGGGAAAATCTAACCTACACACCGGAAAAAGCGGAAAACCCGCCGTCTACTTTTACTACGGTGCCTGTTACGAACCTTGAAGCATCCGAGGCAAGCCATACGACAGCCCCCACGAGGTCGTCAGGATTGCCGAATTCACCCATTGGTGTATGCTTGATAATAGTCTCACCCCGGGAAGTCAGTTTGCCTGTCTCCTTTTCCGTAAGTAGATAACGGTTTTGTTCCGTCATAAAAAAACCGGGAGCGATTGCGTTTACCCTTAATTTTTTATTATATTCCTGCGCCATATGCACCGAAAGCCACTGGGTAAAATTGTTTACCGCGGCTTTCGCCGCCGAATAACCCGGGATACGGGTAAGCGGCCTGAAAGCATTCATGGACGAAATATTTATTATGGAACCGCCTTCTTCTTTTTCAACCATCTTCCTGCCGAATACCTGGCTTGGGAGTATCGCCCCCCCGAAAAGGTTCAGCCCAATAACTTTTTCCAGGCCTTCAAGCGGCAGGTCAAAGAAACTCAATTCCTTTGACGTGGTGGCATCCTTCATATTACCGCCCGCCCCGTTTACCAGTATATCCACATGCTTAAAATCGGAATAAATACCATCACAGCACTTTTGTATCGATTCCCTGTTCAGCACATCCATCTTATAGGGTTTTACGTTCACGCCGTCAGCCTTTAAACCCTCTGCCGCCTCTTCTGCCTTCTCCATGATTATATCGCATACGGCAATAGCCGCCCCGGCAATTCCAAGCCCACTGGCTATAGCTCCGCCCAGGACTCCGCCGCCGCCTGTAATAACCGCCGTCCTGCCCTTCAAGCTGAATATATCTAAGTTTTTACCCATTCGTCCCCTCCTTATGTATTCTTCAGCCACGCATGTACAGGGTCGTCCTTTACCTTCATGACCCTTTTATCACCGGCAAGTATCCACAGGTAGTACAGTTCATAACCGGGACCCGCGACAACCGGATGATACCCCCTGGGAATTATAACTGTATCGTTGTTTTTAATAGTATAGGTCTCGTCTATCGAATTATCGTCGGTATAAACCTTCTGTATGCCAAAGCCCTTATCGGGATTAAACTTGTAGAAGTACACTTCATCGAGTTTGGATTCCTCGGGCAGGTTGTCCTCCTCGTGCCTGTGGGGCGGGGCGCTCGACCAATTGCCCGGAGGATTTATAGTTTCACCTATTAACAGTTTATCCGCATCAACCGAATCATCAATGATATTGTAAACATCCCTCTGCCAGTTCCCCTTACCCACGGTCTTCTGCTTGTTTTCACCGGGAGTTATCAGCCGTATCTTGCCCTTCTTTTCCGCAGGGGCTCCGCAGACCGCAATCTCGCAGTCCGTTACCGCCTTGATTTCGAATCCCATTCCGGGAGACACGTAAACCGCGTATGCCCTGCCTGCAAAAACGTTTTCTCTTTCACCTATACCGGCAAAGACTTCCTCGCCCGCTTTCACATCGCACTTCCCACTGAGTATAACAAGGCCTGTTTCCGAGGCAGAGAATAATCCCTTGTAAACGCCGTCTTTCTTCAATGACACTATCCCCAGCGTTATATTCCTTATAATACCGTTTCCTCCGTCAACGATCGGGGTAAAACCATCTTTTTTTTCATAATTGATTTTCAGGTTCATATTAGCCTGCCTTCCTTGACTTTATTTACTTAATCAATCCGAGCATTTTAGGTATAAACATCGATAATGACGGAATATACGTTATCAGCATTAAAGCCGCAATCATGGCTATGAAGAACGGGATGAGCGGTTTTGTTACCTTTGCAATAGTGGTCTTCCCCACACCGCAGCCAACGAACAGGCAGGTTCCAACAGGTGGCGTACACAGGCCTATGCACAGGTTGGCAATCATTATAATACCGAAATGAACGGGATGCATCCCCAGCTGCTGCACCACCGGCAGAAATATCGGGGTAAATATCAGGACAGCCGGCGTCATATCCATGAAAGTCCCCACGAACAGCAGGATGAAGTTTATGATAAGCAATATTACATATTTGTTGTCGGACAGGGCAATCAGGGCCGCACTCATGTTCTGCGGTATATTCTCATAAGCCAGTATCCAGGACATGGCAGCGGAAGTGCCTATAAGCATCATTACTATTGCCGTAGTAATACCGCTCTGAAGCAGTATCTCGGGCAAATCACTGAACTTTACCTCCCTGTAGAAGAAAACGGCTAATATAAAGGAATAGACCACCGCTATAGCCGCCGCCTCGGTTGCCGTAAAGATACCACCGAGTATCCCGCCAAGGACTATAAAAATGAGCATTATCCCCGGTATGGCTTCCAGGAAAGTCCTGATTATTTTTTTCAGCCCGCTCTTTTCACCTGAACCGTAATTCCTTTTTATTGAAATAATCCCGCTTACCAGGATAAGGAACAGACCGAAAATTATACCGGGAAGGAATCCTGCCATGAACATTGCCGCCACGGAAACCCCTCCCGAGGCAAGCGCGTATATTATCATTATATTACTCGGGGGAATAAGCAATCCCGTGGTTGCAGCTGTCGTACTGACCGCAACATTAAAGTTATTGTCATAACCCTTCTTCTTCATTTCCGGTATCATGAATCCACCAACCGATGAAACAGCAGCAACAGACGAACCCGAGATTGCCCCGAACATCATGCATGTAAGGACATTAACGTAGGCAAGCCCTCCCGTGAACCTGCCCACCAGCGCTCCCGCAAAATTTATAAGCCTCCTGGCAATTCCCCCCCTGCCCATAAGTATCCCGGACAGAATAAAGAACGGAATGGCAAGCAGGGCAAAACTGTCAATACCCGTAGCCATCCTCTGGGCAATAATAGTGAATGTGGGGATAGTTCCGACGGAAAGGATTGTAAAAAATGTTGCCAGCCCTATACTGAACGCTATGGGCACATTCAGAACCAACAACACAACAAAGGTAACGACAAGAATAATAACCTGAATACTCATAACAGCATCCTTTTTCTACTGCTTACCTTCAACCTCTTTAATTTCCTTTATCCTCTTTATTCCCCCCAGTATGGACTCTATGGAAAAAACCAGCATAAAGAAACCGCTTAACGGTAACGCCAGATAAACGTAACCCATCCTGATACCCATCGCGGGTGATAGCTGGTTGGTAAGAAGTGTCAGCCATACCAGCCTTATCCCTCCCGCAATCATCACGCTCGCAGAAAAGAACCCCACCATGGCATAGATAAATATATCAACAATACTCCTCGGCCCTGATTTGAGTTTATTTACAAAATAATCCACCCCAAGGTGCCCCTTCCTTATCAGCGCAACACTGGCACCGAGCAACGATACCCATATAAGCAGCATCGTCGCAAGCTCCTCCGTCCACGAACTGGGATTCCTCAACACGAACCTTGTAAAGACCTGCCATACAACATCAATAACCAGAACGGCCATTACGGTAATAACCACTGTTTCCAGGACTTTAACAAAAGTTTCTTTTATTTTTACGTACGCATTCATAATTTTATTAATTAACCGCCTTTATTTCTTCCAGTATATTCCCTATCTCCGTTCCCCTGTACCTCTCATGCATGTTACGGACTTTGCTCCTGAAAAATTCCTTGTCCGGGTATATTACCTCAACGCCCGCTTCCTCTACAACCTTCATCGATTCAGCGGTTTTCTCCTTCCATAATTTCCTCTGGAACATCATCGATTCGTCGGCTGACTCCTGTAATATCTTCCTGACATTTTCAGGAAGCCCCTTCCAGACAACATAGCTTATAAGGAGTATATCCGGTATTGCAGTGTGTTCATCAAGGCAGTAGTACCTGCACACCTCATAGTGCCTGGAAGTGTAAAAACTGGGAGGATTGTTCTCGGCCCCGTCAACCACCCCCTGCTGAAGAGAAGTATAAAGCTCGCCCCACGAAATAGGGGTAGGGGACGCGCCGAGTTCCTTTACCATTTCCATTGAAGTCTTGCTCTTCATAACCCTTATCTTCATGCCTTTGAGATCCGCAGGGCTGTTTACCGGCTTGTCCTTCGTATAAAAACTCCTGCTGCCGGCATCATAATAACACAATCCTCTGAGTCCCACCTTTTCACCGCTGTTCAGTATTTTCTTTCCAATGGGATTCAGCAAAACCTTCCACCTGTGGTCATGATCCCTGAAAATATAGGGCACACTGAATACACCCATTGAAGGTATGAAACTTTCAAGAGGAGCGGTTGATGTCTTGGTCATATCTATACAGCCAATCTGAACCTGCTCTATGAGTTCCCTTTCGGACCCCAGCTGTTCACTGGGGTAAATATCTATCCTGATTTTACCCGCGGACTTCTCCTTTGCCCTTTCAGCCATGAATATCATGGCCTTATGAACCGGATGGGTTATATCAAGGCCATGAGCCAGTTTAAGGACCACAGTATCCCCCTTAGCCGCACAACCCGAAAGAACCGCTAAGAATGACAATATTATAAAAAGCCTGAAAACTCTAATCATTCCTTTTCCTCGCACTTTACATTAATATACTATATAGTATACTGCTTGTCAAGTAAATTATCTCGTTATCCGATGTTTTACTTCCTGCTATCATTTATCCCATCATATCAAGAAAACCTGCCGGGCATACGCTACATTTTGTTATATAAACTGCCGTAATCGACGATAAAAAGAAGGATAAAACAGATTTATCAATATGATCTAAGAACTATCAATAAGGTGTTGAGCAGGAGGGAACAATATGAGACTGGGTCTATTATATTTTTTAATAAGATATTTACGAAGTGACAATTATAGAAATATATCTGATAGCGATGATAAGATTAATTCACTACAAATCCCTATATATACAAATCCACGCTTGTTATATCAAGCATATTGATACACTCAAATTACCCGGGGGCAATTGTTTCTGAGGAGTCTTTATCCGTATAAATCCCGGCGCTCTATTTGTATTCATACTTTCCGGCAATATTCTTACTCTGCTTTATCTCAATTTCCCCATCTATCTCACAAACCATGATAACCCCTGTCCCGGACTCTGTCTCCGACAGCCTTTCAGCCAATTCCATTCCCTTCTTTACCCCCAGGGCAAACACGGCTGTGGCAAGGGCGTCCGCAGCAACCGGGTCGCCCGAAATAATGGTAACGCTGATACATTCTGAATCCGCGGGATACCCAGTGGAAGGGTCCAGTA
>JAUXDE010000052.1 GCA_030618495.1 Clostridia bacterium | reverse complement strand
AGAAAGACAAAAGGCTGAATATAAGGATTTCATCAAGAGACCTTGATGGAATTCAAAAAAGGGCTATTGAAGAAGGCATCCCCTATCAAACACTCGTATCAAGTATATTACACAAATATGTCGCAAATAGCAAATAACATTAAACAACTGCTAAATCAAACCTTGAATATTTTAGTGTGCTATATTTCCCTTGCCAAACCATATTTCCAGTGGTATAATTCCTTTATGGTAAACAAGGGGTTTTTTTTATGAAAAAACAATATGTTCTTTTAGCAGTTCTTCTATTATTCCTTTCAATCGGGGCATTCCAGCCCTTCGGCTGCCTGACCACCATCTCCGGCACAGTCACGGATTCAGCAACCAGCAATCCGATATCAGGCGCAATGGTAACCATTACCGACTTTGATGTTTTTACCTCTTCCGCTACCACCAACTCAACCGGGGAATACATACTGGAGGACATCCCCTACGGCGAATACACAGTAACCGCCTCAGCCGTTGGTTAACAACCATTCTTTTTCTGTGATTATATCCGCTGTTTTAGGTTGTCTTTAGATGATTGCTATGGTATAATTAGTGTATGAAAAAGCTTATCCTATTATTACTGATTATTACCATGATTCCTGTTTCATTCCTCTTTGCTGAAGAAGAAGGCAAAGAGCAGGAAAACCAGAATGCGAGTATAATATCACCTACAATTGAAGACCTCAGTACAGATAATGACAGTTACAATAAGTATTCATCTTGTGTTTATTTTTTTCATGAGATTGCTGGGTTCGGGACAGCTTTGAATTATTATCCTAAAAGAAATATTTATTTAGGTATAGAAACAGACATATATATATTTGACTCAGTTTACTTCGAAGGGATAAAGGTTTATCCTTCTCTAAAGATTGGATTTCAGTTATCTCAGGGAAAAGCATTCCAACCATTTGTTTCATGGGGTATTGGCTATGAAATGCCTTTCGGTACAGGAACTTATTATGCTGGTAGTCCTCATGCTATACCTGCATCTTATGAATATCCTCTTGGTATCGAAGATGGGTATTTCCTTAGAACTGTAGAGATGGGTATTAAGATAAGATTAACTAAGAAGAATTACATAGAAATTGCAGCACAATGGAGAGATTACTTACCAGAGATACCCGGTGATAGCATCTTTAAAATAATATTTCCGGATGACTTTCCTGATATGAGTTCATACTCTTCATACTATGCCAAAATAAGTCTTGAAATGTTTTTTTAATCCACATAGCTCCTTTCCTTCCTTGACATCAATCAACGAATGTGATAATAATTATATAGCTAATAACAATGGTTTAACAGGAGTTGATACCACAGGGGAACAAAGTATAACAATTTACCTGAACCCACGAAGTACTCCTGTAATGACGCTTTTATAGCCCTGTCCCACAGGGACTCGTTACTTCGTAATTGTCGCGGGCATATAAAACCGCCCTTTGCCGGCAGACCTGATTCCCGCAGTTGAACCCTTCGGCTGCGCTCCGGGACCACTGCGGAACTAGTCGGTTCAGGACAGCCGGCATCGCTGGGAAAGTGTCTCCCAACCCTAACCAACCAAGCACCTGAAGGACTCCTGCCCCGGACTCAAAGGATATAACATATTAACACAAAAAAGGGATTGGAATAGACATCATTCCTCCCTTGACCCAAAAAATCAAGTTTTTTTCTTTACTAATTCACAAAGGTCCACAGGTGATATCTTTGCAATCTATTTCGGTTCTATTTTGTGAAGTCCATATCACTTTTAATTGCTTCATTGAGCAAGAAACATGGGACATTACTTCCTGCCAATGAGCTACTGAATCCTACATACATAATCTATTCCTTATATATTACATTTTATCATTTAATATATGGATATTTATTAAATCCAGATTGATTTTCTTGTCCAGAATCCGGGACATGGCCTGGATCCAGAATTCGAGACCTTATGTGATATATTTAATGTTGTTAGTTCCCTACTTCAATCAGGGCGTATTTTGACAGGTTAAAGTATTCTGCGGCAATTTTTCTTATATCTTCCCGTGTTATGCTGTTAATCGTGTCGGTGTAGTTGAGATAATGGCCATAACCCAATCCGTAAAGTTCATCTAATGCTGTTTTAAAGGCAAGGCTGTCGTTTGTCTGTATGCCGATTGAATGCTTCCCGATCAGTTCCGCCTTGGCCCTCTTGAGCTCCTCTTCCTTTATCAATTTGGTCTTGAGTTTAGCGATTTCATTAAAAATCCCTTTAAGCGCCTTTTCTTTCTTGTCCTTCTCGGTAACAATGTAAAACACGAACGCGCCCGGGTCAACCCCGATTCTGTTAAAGGTTCCCACCATGTACGCCAGTCCCTGTTTGCCCCTGAGGGATTCAAACAGGCGCCCGCCCATGCTGTTAAGAACCGCCCCGAGCACCTCGAACGCGCACCTGTCAGGGCTATAAATATCCACTCCCTTAAATCCTACAAAAAGAACGGTCTGGCGCTTATCCATTTCCTTGAAGGCTTTCCTTATATCTTCGGGGAATTCAGCCTTTCTTTCCTTTATGTTGACCTTCTTCTCTTCTGCTCCCCTGAATTTGAAGTACTTCTTTACCATATCTTCAACTTCATCCGGGTTTATATCCCCGTACACGGCAAGAACGAGGTTTTCCGGCAGTACCAGTTCATTATAGAGATTAACTAAATCCTTTCTTGTCAGACTCTTTACGCTGTCCTCTTCCCCCATATCAAGAAAACCGTAGGGGTGGTCCTTGAACATGGTCTTCCTGAACAGTTTCTTTGCGGCATTGAGCACGTTATCACCGTATGACCTTATGCTGTTAAGCACATTATCTCTTTCCTTGTTTATTTCCTTTTCAGGAAAAGAAGGGTTCAGTATCACGTCCGAGAGCACTTCAAGCCCCGTTTCAAGGTCATGGCTAATCATGGCGCACGTAAACCCGAAACTGTTATTGCCGGTGAATGAACCAATGGATGCGCCCATTGACTCCATGACGGACGCAATCTTATCGGCATTCCTCTTCCCTGTGCCTTTTAGCATGACACTTCTCATCAGGCTGCATATCCCGCTATCATTTTCATCTTCAACCCTCAACCCACCGAGGAAAGCCGCCCTGATAGAAACAACCGGCAGGCGGTGGTCCTCCCTGAGTAGGAGCTTCATGCCGTTTTCAAGTTCAAGCTTTTTAATTTCAGGAGGCTTCCTGCTTTCCTCTTCAACTCCGGCTTTCTTTTGAGCCTTTTCAGGAACCAGCATCACAACGGTAAGGTTGTCATCATAGAAGTACTTCCTCACAACTTTTTTTATGTCCCCGGCAGTGACTTCCTGTGCTTTTTTAACATAGTTTTCCGAAAAATCAAGGCTGTGGGTATATAATTCATCCGAACCCAGTTTGCCCGCAAGCCCTTCCACGGTCTGGCGGGAATATACGTTGTCGTTAGTAATCTTTATCTTTGCCCTTTCAAGTTCCTTTCTGTTTACGGACTTTACTTTTAACCTGTCTATATGAGAAATAATTTCCTGCTTTACAAGGTTTATGTTCTCTTCGTCCAGATTAACGTTAATGCCGAAAACACCGGGGTTCCTCGGGGTATACGACCAGCATTTCACTGAATAAACCAGTTTCTTTTTTTCCCTTAAATCCCTGTACAGGCGCGAGGTTGCGCCACGGCCGAGGATAACCGCAAGCACGTCCATAGCGTAGAGGTCTTTGGAGTAAAGGTCGGGGCCGTGATACCCCATAAAAAGATATGAAGTGTTTACGTCGTATTCTTCGGTAATTTCACGGTATGACACCTGTGAGGGTTCCCGGGGCGGGGATACCGGCTGGATGGTCTTTCTGCCGTACCCGCCGAAGTAATCTCCAACCCATCCTTTCACGTCTTCTGTTACAAAATCACCAACAACGACAAGTATCATATTATCAGGAACGTACATCCTGTGGTAATAATCCAGCAAATCCCCCCGCGTAATTTTCTTGAAGACTTCCTCGTAACCTATGACCGGTAATCCATAGGGATGGACGTTAAACATCGTATCCCACGCAAGACGGCTTATATATCTCCCGGGATCGTCTTTGTAAAGGTTTATTTCCTTGAGTATTACCTCGCGCTCCTTTTTTACCTCGCCCGGGTCAAAGGAGGAATTAAATATCGCATCGCTCATGATATCAAGCATCTTCTCCGGGTGAGCGCTTGATGCCGTGATGTGGTAAACCGTCTGCTCAAAACTGGTGTAGGCATTCGTCCTTCCGCCTATTTCCTTGACTTCCCTGCCAATCTGCCCCACGGCTCTTTTCTTTGTGCCCTTAAAGAGCATATGTTCCACGAAATGACTTATGCCCGCCCCAGAATACTCCCCTTCGGTAATGCTTCCGGCGTTTACCAGGCAGCGAACTGTCATCACGGGAGCATTGTGGTCTTCAAGGAGTATTACGGTAAAACCGTTATCCAGACAGTACTTTTCAGGATTGAGCTTGCCGGGGGATGTTTTATCCCCGCCGGAGGATTCCGAACAGAGCAGGAATAATACAACAAATAAATGGATAAATATCTTTTTCATCTTCAGTTTATTTTCCCGCCTTTCCCTGGTTTGCCACTGCCTGCGTCCTTTTCTTTATTTCCTCGGGGTCACCCAGGTAATAATGCTTTATTGCCTTCATGTCGTCATCCAGTTCATAAATGAGCGGCACCCCCGTGGGAATGTTAAGCTTCACTATCTCATTATCAGGTATAGAATCAAGGTGCTTCACAAGCGCCCTCAGGCTGTTGCCGTGAGCCGCTATGATGACCTTTTTACCTTTCCTGAGTACAGGTACAATGGTATCATTCCAGTACGGCAGGAAGCGATTCACGGTATCCTTCAAACACTCCGTCAGGGGAAGTTCGTCCTTTGTAAGGTTCCCGTAACGGGGTTCCCTGCCGGGGAACCGTTCATCGTCCGCCTCAAGCGCCGGGGGCGGTATGTCATAGCTCCTCCTCCATATAAGCGTCTGTTCGTCCCCATGCTTTGCCGCCGTCTCCAACTTGTTCAGCCCCTGCAGGGCGCCGTAATGCCTTTCGTTAAGCCGCCAGGAACGGTTAACGGGTATCCACATCAGGTCCATGTCCTCCATTACCAACCACAGGGTCTGAATCGCCCTTTTTAACACGGAAGTGAAGGCAACGTCAAAGGTATAGCCCTCTTCCTTAAGCATCTTTGCACCTTCATGCGCTTCCTTTATGCCTCTTTCGGAAAGACCGACATCGGTCCATCCAGTAAACCTGTTATCAAGATTCCAAGTACTCTCGCCGTGCCTTAGAAGAACCAGCTTAATCACTTTTATCCTCCTTTGAATCTGTCTTATTAACCCCCGGAATATTATCATACTTTCAGTTATTTTGCAATACAAAATATTGGAGTAAAGCGCGCGATGTGTAAATAATCCGTGGCGTATTTTAATACGCCACCAAAAAAAACGGATAAAATGACAGGATTGGATTTATGTTGATTACTCTTGGGAGGACTGCCCTTTCAAATACGCGAAATACATCATATGTTCAATTTGACAACAATCTATCTATTTTCTGAATTTCTTCTTTTGCCTTGGCAACATACATGCTATCTTTATAATTAATAACCAGGGTTTTATATCCTTCCCTTGCTTTCTCGTAGTCTTTAGTCTTGTATAGGTAAATATCCGCTATTTTCTTTTGAGCAATGCCTGCTTCCCGGGATAAACTGTTATTCTTTATTATTTTACGGTATTCAGCCAATGCAAATGAATGACTGTCCTTTTCTTCCAGGTATATATCGGCTATATTAAGCCGCGCTTTTACGCTTAATGAATCTTTTGGGTAAATAGTGATTAATGTTTTATATTTATTTATCGCTTTTTCATAGTCTCCATTTTTCTCTGCTTTCAATGCGTTTTTGTAAAGGATATCGGCATTACACCCAATTACCATAAACATCATTACTAAAAGTAATAAACACAGTGATTTATTATTCATCTATTCCCCCTCCCCCTATTAATAAAACATTGCGCATATGTTTTATTACTCGGTTTATTTTTTACTTTAGCGTTTAATATCCTCTTCGGCAGGGATTTTGCCTTATCCTCACCTCCTTTTGTATGTAGTCACCCCCTTTATTATGTCGTCTTTATATATAATATCACACTTAATCAATAAGCCTTATGGCTTAATTATAATACTATCACGCATTCTTTATTTTGTCAACCATATTATTAATATTAATTATTTCCTTTTCACAAACAACGGCTTAACCGGGGATGAAAAAGCAGTAGCGGAATCTGATGAATGGGAAAACAAGAGGAGGAATTGTAGTATTATCAGTAATCCCTCATCCTGAAGTTATGGCAGGCATGGGGACGGGGCTCATTTTAACAGACTATCCATGTTTAGCTTCACTCCTGCCATAATCCACCTGCCGGGGCAGGGCACGCCCGTTATTTCGGCATATTCGGCGTTAAGGATATTATCCGCCTTTACGAATACTTCCACCTTCTTTATTCTTTTGGTTAATAACAGGTGTACGAGCAAATATCCCTTTTCGTCCAACCTCATTTTATAATTTGTCCTTAAGGTGGCTTTCATGTCCCAGAAAATATCCGATGACACCATCACGCCCAGCTGGTGCTGTGGAAACCTCAGGGAGTATTTTGAAATATAATCCTGAGTTCTTAAAGAACCGTTCCATGAATATTTAACGGAAACGCTTAAAGAATCCCATTTTTTCCACACGGAGGATTCCACGCCGAACATGTTTCCTTCCCCGATATTCTGAGCCCTCCACGGACCCGTTGAACTATCACCCACCCAGTCAATAATGTTATACTCAATCCTGTCAAAAACGGTAAACCCGAACCTGAAATCCTTCCCCGCGTCATAAACCACCCCTGTTTCCACTGATATAACCTCTTCAGGCACAAGAGCGGCATCACCGACGTTTACAGACTTCAGAGGACTATAAAGTTCTATATACGATGGCGTCCTGAAAGCCTTGCCGCCCGAAACAATAAACTTCCAGTCAGGCGTAAACCGCCAGCCAAATCCAACCGTCGGGCTGACATTCCCGCCCCATTCGGAGTAAAAATCAAACCTCAACCCGGCGTTAAGGTCGTAGTTCATATTAAATTTCTTCGCATATTCGGTAAACACCGCGTACCGCGCGCGGTCATGGTCGCCGAGCGTTGAACTCTCTATTATTTCTTCCGAGACCTCCACTCCAGCGGCTATATTGTCAAACCGGACATTTAATTCACCGCCGTACTGATAGGTTATATGCTGGGCTTCGTAGTCAGAGCGTTCCCCGGTTCTATCAAGGACGTAGTTATCAGAATGGCTCTTCCAGTATATTTTGGGTTCAATTACGACTCTGTTCACCTTCCGGGACGTCTGGAAGTTTACGAACCTCGTCCTCGTGGTTTCCTTTGAAGGATAATTGAGTCCGGGGGTATAAAAATCGTAAGCGCCGAATAGCTTATCCGTAAGACCAAAGAATATTTTATACCTTGTGTCGTTCAAGTCAAACGTGAATACTGATGAAAGGCACATGAGGTCATACCCGGTACCTTTCGGATACCCCTGGTAAAAACCATCGGATATCTTCCTGCTTGCCGAGTACCTCCGGGCTATATTTCTCCATTTGTAGCTGATATTGAATGAACCGTTCAGAGAATTGTACTGCCCCCCACCCATGGAAACATTCATTTCCTTTTCATCCGCGTCCTTTGTAATGATGTTTATCACTCCGCCGAAGGCGTCCGCGCCGTAGGCCGAGGAACCATGACCGTGAAGGATTTCTATGCGTTCAATATCCTCAACATTCAGGGGTAAATCCATGTTGTGATGGGCTGTCTGGGAATCGTTAACCCTTATACCGTCAATAAGAACCAACACCTGCTGGAAGGTTGAACCGCGCATCGCGACATCAGACTGCACCCCAAAATCCCCCCTGTTCTGAATATCCATTCCCGCGGCGAAGTTAAGGATTTCAGGCACGGAATCCACCCTTAATTCTTCAATGTCCTCCTTGCTTATTACAGTTACGTTACGCGTTGTATCGGCAAAACTCACGGGGACCCTGCTGCCTGTTACAACCACTTCCTCCATTTCCTGCGATAAACAGACATGGGAAAAACCTGCCATCATAACGGTTATCAGGATTGATATTATTCGCTTCTTTGTTTTCATGTTATCCTTTTTGGATGGGTATAAACGTTCATTCTCTTTCCCCTGGCAAAACCTACCAGGGTCACTTTTAACTTCTTTGCCAGTTTCACCGCCATGTCGGTGGGCGCTGAACGGGAAACTATTACGCTCACCCCTCTTTTTACGACTTTTATCAGTATTTCGGAAGAAATCCTTCCGCTTGTCAGGATAATTCTATCTTCCGTGGAAATACTGTTTAACAGGCACTTCCCGAAAATCTTGTCCACGGCATTGTGCCTGCCGATGTCTTCGGAAAAAACCTCAATGCCCCCGGAAGCGGCAAGCGCCGCCGAATGCACGCCTCCCGTATCCCTGAACAATACGGATTTTTTATCCAGTTCCCGCATGAGGGATAAAACATCATCTTTATTAATCCGGATGTCCGAATCCAGCGGCTTGCAGTTCTCTATATCCTGCAGGCTGTAGAAACCGCCCCCGCCGCCGCATCCCGACGATATTATCCTTTTACCAGGAATATCACGGTTCACTTCAACACCTTTTTGTAATTCAATATTTATATAATTGTTGTTTTTACCGGCATTGATACTCTTCACATCATCCCTGCCCCTGATAATTCCCTCGGAGAGCAGGAAACCACAGGCAAGATAGTTTAGTTCGCCGGGACTGCACAGCAGGGTAACGAGTTCATTGTCGTTAACCATAACGGTAAGGGGGAGTTCTCTTACGATTAAATCCTCTATTTCCTTTTTCTCTTCACCGTCAATTCTGGTGATATTCGTTTTCTCAGACAAGCTCATTCGATATTATCCCCCCTCCCACAACGACATCCCTCTTATAGAAAACAACGGACTGTCCCGGGGTCACCGAACGCTGCGGCTTAAGAAATCTGACCCTCACCCTGCCATTACCAAGTTTCCATAAAGCGGCTGAAGCCGGCTCATGCCTGTACCTTATCCTTGCTTTTACCTTCATTCCGCCACGTGACAAACCGGTTTTCACTTCACCGGGGTTGATTGCCCAGTTAACGTCCCGGGCAACAAGTTCATCCGTAAAAGTCTCCTTGTTTGTTCCCACAACAATTATATTCTTCTTACTGTCAATAGAAGTAACGTATAAAGGCGTTTTATGAGAAATACCCAGCCCTCCCCTCTGTCCGATGGTGTAGAAGGCAATGCCGCGGTGCTCGCCGAGTAAATTGTTATCCTTATCAACTACAGGCCCCGGGCGGCCCTTATAACCTCTTTTTTCAAGGAATTTCCTGTAATCATCCCCAGGGATGAAGCATACCTCCTGGCTCCCCGGCTTATCATGCACCTTTAAACCGTTCTCCCTCGCCAGTTTCCGGACCGCGGACTTGGTGTAACCTCCCAGCGGGAAGACAGAGACACTTAGTTGTTCCCGGGTAAGCGGATAAAGAAAGTAAGACTGGTCTTTACCTGCATCCTTTCCTTTTTTCAGAAACCACCTGCCGTTCTTTTTGGCGGTACGCGCGTAATGTCCCGTGGCAATATGTCCAATTCCGAGTTCCCCTGCCTTTTTTAAAAGGTACCCGAACTTAATAAGTCCATTGCATAAAACACACGGGTTAGGCGTTATCCCATCTTTATATGATTTACAGAAATAGTCTATAATCTTTTTTTCGAATTCCTTAACGCAGTTAATGGCGTAAAACGGTATACCCAGCTTGCGGGCAACGCCCCTTGCGTCCTCAATGCCCCTGACACCGCAGCATTTGGACTGCTCAAACAGTTTCAAACTCAAGCCCGTTACATCATAACCCTGCTTCATCAACAACAGGGCGGCAACGGACGAATCCACGCCACCGCTCATCGCAACAACAATTTTCTTTTTCATAGGGTCAGACCTTCAATTTAAGGAAAAAGTCGTAGATGCTGAGCACCGTCGAAGTAAATCAGTCCTTAAGTTTTTCTATAAAGATTTAACAGCATTTCTGCCGCACACGTGACATTTCCTGTTTCTTTTTATATTAATCACTCTTGGTTTCATCTGAAGAAGATCTATGCTAAACAACTTACCCGTGAGAAGTTCCCCCTTGCCTATAATATACTTTATCGCCTCCGTTGCCTGAATCGCCCCGAACAGGCCCGGGACAGTACCCAGCACGCCGGAATCAAGACACGTGGCAACCTTTCCATCTTCCGGCGGGTCGTGAAAAACACACCGGTAACAGGGACTCTTCCTTGGAATAACCGTCATGGCCTGCCCTCTAAATCCAAGCACTCCCGCATGCGAGAACGGCTTACCCGACAGCGCGCACGCATCGTTTACAAGGTAATGCGAAGAAAAATTATCCGTACAGTCGATAACAAAGTCATAGTCCTCTATAATCCCGCGGATATTTTTTGAATTAACCCTTACGGGATATGACTTTACTTCAACATCCGTATTCCTTACTTTCAGCTTCTTCTTCGCCGACTCTGATTTTTTCTTCCCGATATCCCCGGCTGAAAATATTATCTGCCTGTGAAGGTTGTTCAGTTCGACCCTGTCCCCGTCAACAAGCCCAATCCTGCCCACACCCGCCCCTGCCAGGTATAGGGCGTTAACGGAACCGAGCCCGCCGCAGCCGATAATAATCACGCCGGAACGCATTAACTTCAGTTGTCCGGCTTCTCCCATTTCAGGGAGGATTAACTGCCTGCCGTATCTTTCAAGCCGGGCGTTGCTAAGTCCTTTTTTCTTGCTTGTTTCTTTCATTTTGGTTTCCTAAGAACAAAAGGGCCAGACCTGGTACTCTGTCTTATAAATTACCATTATTTTTGAGGCTATAATCTGGGATGAATTCAAGGCATGAGGAGGGCGCAATGCGTTGGCATTGTAACCGACGAAACAACGAAGAAATCGCCCGGAATTTAGCCTCCCGAAGGGCTTCGGGCTTTTGGCCTTTGTCTTTACAACACTCGGCTTACATACACCAGGTATGCTCGCCTCTCGTTGTTTTGGCGCGGCTCAAAATCCCCTAGCAAAAACAACGGGAATTTATAAGACAGAGTACTTATAAATCTGACCCTGCATTATACTTTACATTTAAGATAAAAACAACTGAAATTTACCCTGATATTTCTTTTGCCGCAAGATATATGTTATTAAACAGTTTCTCCAGTTTATCATCGGGAGTGGCTGAGAATGCAATCCTTATGACACCGTCCATCGCTATCACTCCCGTGGAGTACTTCTCAAGGAGGAGCCGCCTGACTTCCCCGGGGTCAGCTTTCTTCAGCCTTATGCACATGAAATAACCGGAATTAAACGGAAGCGGTTCAAAAACTTCCCTGTATTCATCATGCTCTGCCAGTATTTCCTTTACATGATTGTACCGCTTCTTTAGAATTTCATACTTCAAACCTTTTTCCGAAGCGTAAACATCATCCCCGAAAGCGGCCAGGAGAAGCGACTGCGAAAGGTTTGAAGCATTTGATATGGTAGCTCTTACCGCTCCCGCTGTTTTGTCCTCAAGCATGCCGTAAAGTTCTTCATTGGCTCCTTTTATACCATAGGTAATAAATCCAGTGCGGAATCCCCACACATAATCCTCCTTGGTTGGACCGTCAACCTTTACCGCGAGTATATTTGAATGAAGATTCATAAGTTCTGTGAATATTGACCGGGTAAATATTCCTTCTTCATAAACCAGGCCAAAATAAGCATCATCAACTATTACCGCAATACGGTTACCTTCCTCCGCGGACTTTAACAGTACTTCCTTGATTCTCATGACTTCATCATTTGTCGGAGTATACCCCGTAGGATTGTTCGGAAAGTTTAAAAGAACTATCTTCTTTCCGGCGGGCCCCTCTGATAATTTTTCTTTCAAGCCGTCA
>JAUXDE010000031.1 GCA_030618495.1 Clostridia bacterium | reverse complement strand
TAGTAGTGAAAAATCAGAGGATGAAATCCAGGAATTAATAAAATTGGTTGATAAAACCTTGTCTGGTTGATTGATTCCGGGGGAAATCCCTGCTATGTCTGTGATGTCAGGCTGAAGAGCGCCGGTGCTGGTTGGCTTACTGTCTGTTTTCACGGTATAGCAGGGATTTTTTTATGACCATGGACTTATTCCAAAAAACGGAAAAAGACGTATATAAAAATGAAAACGCTCCCCTGTCATTAAGAATGCGCCCTCAGGGGTTCGGGGAATTCGTGGGGCAGGAGCATATTCTGGGCGAAGGGAAGTTGTTAAGGCGCATTGTTGAGGCAGACAGGATATCATCACTGATTTTTTATGGCCCTCCGGGATGCGGGAAATCCGCGTTGGCCGGTATAATCGCAAAGAGAACGAAAGCGCATTTTGCCCAAATCAACGCCGTGAATTCAGGGGTTGCGCGTATACAGAAGGAAGTAAGCAGCGCTTTAGAGCGTATTAGTATATCAGGCAAGAGGACCATCCTGTTGATAGATGAAATTCATCATTTCAACAAGAACCAGCAGGATGCGCTTCTTCCTGACGTGGAGAAGGCTGTGATCCGGATGATAGGCATTACAACGGAGAATCCTTTTTACTACGTTAATCCTGCCCTGATTTCCCGTTCACAGGTTTTTAAGTTCGAACCGCTCAAGAATAAAGCCATTGAGGCTGTTATTGGAAGAGCTGTTGAAGACAACGTTAACGGTTTGGGCAAATACAATGTTGTACTGGAAGATGAAGCTGTAAAACATCTTGTAAAAATATCGGACGGGGATGCGAGGCGGGCCTTAAATGCTCTTGAACTCGGTGTTCTTACGACAAATCCGGACAGGAAAGGGATAGTTCGTTTTACCCTGAAGATTGCCGAGGAATCCATTCAGAAGAAAGCTGTCATCTATGACAAGAAAAGCGATGAACATTATAACACTATTTCAGCGTTCATAAAGAGCATGCGCGGATCTGATGCGGACGCCGCCATTTACTGGCTTGCGAAGATGCTGTACGCGGGGGAAGACCCCAGGTTCATTGCCAGGAGGATTGTCATTTGCGCAGCGGAGGATGTGGGCAATGCCGACCCCATGGCGCTTGTGGTTGCCAATGCGGCATTACAGATATCGGAGTTCGTAGGCATGCCGGAAGCCAGGATAACACTGGCGCAGGCGGCATCTTATATTGCGTCCGCTCCAAAGAGTAATGCCGCTTATGCGGGAATAAACGATGCAATGAAGGATATGGAAGACAAGGAATTATTAAGGGTCCCGAAACATTTGACGAAGGCGGGTATGAAGGATTATAAGTATCCTCATGATTATCCCGGGGGGTATGTTGAACAGGAATACCTGCCTGGAAAAAAGAAGTACTATTCTCCGAAGGATAGCGGTTATGAAAAGAAGATAAAGGAGAGGCTTGAAGCTCTTGAAAACGCAAGAAGAGGTAAGAAAAGAATTCCTGGTAAAGAGAAATAATCTTGCTCTTGAAGACATATACAACAAAAGCAGGATTATTTCAAAGAAACTTTTTTCTCTTCAGGAGTTTATCAGGGCCGGAACGGTAATGTTCTATGTTTCTTTTCAAAAGGAAGTCAGGACAGGTGAAATGATAGTTGAAACCTTGAAAGATAAAAGAGTTGTCGTGCCGGCTGTAAAGGGGGACGGTCTTGCTGTTTTTGAGATTACGGATTATGATGGTTCTCTTAAGAAAGGCAGTTTCGGGATACCCGAACCGGAAGAGGGGAATTGTAAACCTGTTGAACGCCAGGTTATTGACCTCATTGTTGTCCCCGGGCTGGTTTTTGACAAGCGCGGAGGCAGGGTCGGGTTCGGCAGGGGATACTATGACAGGTTCCTTCATGGATTAGGGGGGAATGACGGGGCTGCGCATGTTGTAGGGCTTGCGTTTGAGATGCAGGTGGTTGAGGAACTTAAGCTTGACAAGAATGATGTTAAAATGGACAGGGTTATTACGGAAAAAACAATTTACTGAACTGTGAAAGGGGCGTAAAATATGGATAACTTAATTGTTTTCGTCGGATTGGGCGCTGTGGTTCTTGGAATAATCATTGGCTGGATTATAAGGGTGATTGCTGCCGGAAGGCAGTTAAATTCAGCTGAATCCAATGTTAAAAGGATTATTGACGATGCGCAAAAGGAATATGAATCCAAGAAAAAGGAGGGTATACTTGAAGCAAAGGAGGAAATGCACAAGTCGAGGATGAATTTTGACAGGGAAACCAAAAGCCGCAGAACTGAACTCCAGGAATTCGAGAAAAGGGTAATGCAGAAAGAAACAAACCTGGACCGCAAGGTCGATATGCTGGAAAAAAAGGAATTGGAACTGGATAAGAAAGTAAAATATATTTCATCAAAGGAAAAGTGGGTTACGGAAGAATCAGGCAGGCTCTCGCAGGTAAAGGAAGAACAGAAGAAAGTTCTTGAAAGGCTTGCGAAGATGACTCCCGAGGAAGCAAAGAAAATACTTCTCAGCAGGATGGAAGAAGAAGTAAAGAGGGAAGGCATGACATTGATAAGGAAGATTGAACAGCAGGCGATTGAGACGGCCGATAGAAAGGCAAAAAGAATACTGAGCCAGGCAATACAGAAGAGCGCTTCTGAGTATACGGCTGATATCACCGTTTCAACGGTTTCTCTTCCGGATGATGAAATGAAAGGAAGAATCATAGGACGCGAGGGAAGGAATATAAAGGCATTTGAAACCGCCTCGGGGGTTGATTTGATTATTGACGATACACCGGGAGCCATAACCCTGTCGGCTTTTGACGGTGTGCGCAGGGAAATAGCAAGGGTATCCCTGGAGCGTTTAATTGCGGACGGTAGAATTCAACCTGCGCGGATTGAGGAGACAGTGAAAAAGGCGGGCGAGGAAATGGATGAGCACCTGAAAGAGGTTGGGGAACAGGCTGCGTATGACCTCAATGTCCAGGGGCTGAATTCCGAATTGTTCAAGTTAATAGGAAGACTGAGATACAGGACAAGTTACGGACAGAATGTGCTCCAGCATTCAATAGAAGTTGCCAAAGCCGTAAAGGTAATGGCAGCGGAATTGAAGCTTGATGTAAATCTTGCCGTGCGCGCGGGCCTGCTGCATGATATAGGTAAAGCAATAGATCACGATGTGGAGGGAACTCATGCCAAGATAGGCGCGGACCTGACAAAGAAATACGAGGAATCCGATAAAGTGGTTAATGCAATTGCGGCGCACCACGAGGATTGTCCTGCTGAAACCATTGAAGCGGTTTTGATACAGGCAGGGGATGCTATTTCAGCTTCAAGGCCGGGGGCCAGGCGCGAGTCATTGGAGTTTTATCTTAAGAGACTGGAGAATCTTGAGAAGATAGCGGAATCATTTCCAGGAGTGGAAAAGAGCTACGCTATCCAGGCGGGAAGAGAAATTCGCATAATAGTCGACCCGGCTAACGTTGATGATGATATGTCGGCGCAGATGGCGCGGGAAGTCGCAAAGAGGGTTGAGCAGGAATTGAAGTATCCCGGGCAGATAAAGGTTACGGTAGTAAGGGAAATAAGGTCGGTAGAAGTGGCAAAATAAATGAATAAAACAGGAAAATATGTTTTCTTGATATTTTTTGTATCGCTTGTAGTATTTTCCAATGGTTTCAATAATGATTTTGTATTTGATGA
The DNA here is from genome assembly GCA_030618495.1 of Clostridia bacterium. GTDB lineage: Bacteria > UBA6262 > WVXT01 > WVXT01 > JAUXBS01 > JAUXBS01. The sequence continues at coordinate 11,688 of JAUXDE010000031.1, read as the reverse complement.
CCATTCAATTGTTGACCAGAATGTTCTAATCAGGAGCCTGAAGAATATCCCGCGTTTCTTTGTTTCAAGTTACTGGCCGATAAGCCAGGGCGGGGAAAAGAAAGGAATATACAGGCCGGTAATCATTACTTCTTATGCCCTGGACTACTTCGTATGGAAACTTAATTCATTTGGGTACCATTTAACGAATTATTTATTCCATTCGTTAAACGGAATCCTGATATTCTTTCTCTGCGCGTTCATTTTAAGAAGGTTCCGGGTACAGAATAATACCCGTGTTGCCCTGCTGGCAGCGCTGGTATTCATAGCCCATCCCGTCCATGTTGAAGCGGTAACGGGCATTGTGGGCCGAGCGGAACTGGTTTCAACCTTTTTCTTCCTGGCTGCCCTGTTCCTTTATATAAGAAGTAAAAAATCCCTCCGGTATTATTTCATTTCCCTGTTTTCTTTCATGCTCGCGCTGATGTCAAAGGAGTCTGCGGCAACCCTACCCGCAATAATCGTTTTGTGGGATTTGCTGTTGAACAAAAAAAACGGGGCATCGATATCTTTTAAAAAAATAAAAAGCAACATATCCCGTTACCTGGGTTACCTTGCCGTGACAGCGGTGTATTTAGTTATAAGGTTGTCGGTCCTGTCGGGTATCGGCCCCGTGGGGGGCAGTAAGGTTTTTCATTTGAAAAGCATATCTGCCAGGGTGTACACAATGTCCGTGGTTTTTATGAATTATGTAAAACTGTTATTTTATCCTGTTGGATTAAGTCCTGAAAAGAGGGATTTTCCGATTTTCGAAAACCTGTTGGAGCCGGGAGTTATCCCGGGAATCCTGGTGGTGATACTGGTTGTATTTATCGCTTTTTATATGTTAAAACGGCGCAAGCTTATTGCTTTCTGTGTATTCTGGTTCTTAATAGCATTGTTGCCGGTATCAAACATAATTCCAATTGGGATATTAATCGCAGACAGGTTGTTGTACCTGCCCTCTGTAGGGTTTTCCATCCTGATGGCGATGCCGCTTCTGGCAGTAAAAAAAAGAAAGAGTAACCTGATGACTTTCATGTTAATAGCGGTAATAGTTTCATATTCCCTGGTTACCATGAAACGCAATACCGATTGGAAAAACGATTTAATACTGTGGGAAAGGACTGTTCAAAGGTTTCCCGATAACTATGTTGCTCATAACAATATCGGGGCGCTTTATTACATAAGGGGAATGTACGATAAGGCCATAAAGGAATATGAAAAAGTCATAGAAATACAACCCGATTATGTTGAGGCATGGAACAACATGGGGTTTGCATACAAGAAAAAGGGATTATGGAAAAAAGCCATAGGTATGTATAATAAGGCAATTGAGATAAATCCGGAACATGCTCCCGCGTACAATGGCCTTGGCTACCTGTACTATGAGAAGAATGATTATGATAAGGCGGAAGAATGGTACAAGAAAGCGATAGGAGTTGATCCGGAGCTTGAAGAGGCTTATAATAATCTCGGACTTATTTACCAGAATAAAAAAATGTACGCTGAAGCGGCAGAATGTTACAAAAGAGCTGTTGAAATAAACCCGGAGTATGAAAACGGCCATTATAATTTTGCTAATTTGTATTATGGGATGGGAAAATACAGTGATTCGGTAAGGGAGTTTATAGAGGTTAGCAAGGTAAATCCCGACAGGGCGGATATATACATGAATATCGGAATGGTCTACTATAGCAAGTTAATGCAATATGGAAAAGCATCGGATTATTTTCATAAATACCTGGAAATCAGCCCTAATGCTCCCGACAGGGAAACAATAAAGGAAATAATCAAACAAATAGGGGGGTAGACTTCTAAATTAAGGTTTGAGCCCATGAAAATCATGAAAAAAATATTTGTTTTAGTTTTTATTTTGACGCTTGTAGTGTATGTTAAGACATTGTGCCCCACGGTTTATATCGGTGACAGCGGGGAACTCGTTACAGCATCGTACTGCATGGGGATTGCTCATCCTCCCGGATATCCGCTCTATACGCTGTTGGGAAAACTGTTCACCATGCTGCCGTTTGGCAATATAGCCTACAGGATAAACCTCATGTCTGCGTTCTTTTCCTCCCTGACTGTTGTTCTTGTTTACTTCATTATTCTGTTGGTTACGGCGAAAATTAAAATATGTTCTACGTTGCTTCCTCAGGCGGTATTTCAGAAACTCGCTGCGGTAACGGGGTCGCTGATGCTGGCATTTTCATCGGAGTTCTGGTCGGGGGCAGTGACAGCGGAAGTATTCAGCCTGAATGCTTTCTTCCTGGCATTGCTGGTCCTGGTGGCGTTGAAATGGAACGGCAGGGAGAATTCCTACCTGTACCTGTTAGGATTTATCCTGGGCTTGAGTCTTACGAATCATATCACAATAATCATGGCATTGCCCGGAATAGTTTATTATATATGGATAACGGTAAAGCGCCAGGGAGTCCAGGTAAAAGAAAATATACTACAAACATTATTTTACTTCATGCTGTTTGTGTTAATGGGCGTATTGCTGTATATCTACCTGCCGGTCAGGGCATCGCGTTCACCGGTTATGAACTGGGGAAATCCCGATAACCTGAAGAGATTCATAGAGGTGATAACCAGGTCGCAGTACGGTACCTTCAGGCTTCATTCTGACCTTGGCGCGCTGCCGTCCCCGGGGTCGGTGTTAAGGCAGGTAATTACATTCGCAACCTTGCTTTTCGAACAGTTCAAGATTATAGGTATTGCGCTGGGTATTGCGGGGGCGTTCAGGTTATTCAGGGAGAATAAAAGAATATTTTATTCTCTTATGATGATATTCGTTGTCAGCGGTTTGGCTTTTCTCGTGTATGCGAACATGCCGAAAAATCCAATGTACCTTGATATGTCAAGAAGGTTTTATGTAATGCCGGGAGTGGTATTCTCCATATGGACGGGGATTGGTATAATAGTTCTTATGGAAATAATAAGGAACAAACTGGTTTACGCGCTGGTACTCCTGCCGTTGATTTTGCTGGCGGGAAACTATCATGCCAATGACAGAAGCCGGAACCGGATTGCATACGACCACGCAGCCAATACGTTGAAAACACTTGAGAAGGATTCCATCCTGTTCATCCTGGGGGATGACTTTGTATTTCCCATGGCGTATTTGAAGATAGTTGAAAAGAAAAGACCCGATGTTTCGGTTTACGAGGCATTCGGCAATGTTTTTAAAAACATATACGGTCAACATGCCGGTTCGGAAGCAGCAAGGCAGAAGGTAAGGACAGAACTGATCACTTCCACTAAAAGACCGGTTTATTTTACCAAGGATATTGATGTGGGAGGAGTCCCGGTAAAACCGGTAGGGATTTTATTCAAAGTTATCAGGGACGGTGAAACGTGGGAAGAAAGGCGGGATGTGTGGGATGGGTACGATATGCCGGGGGTGTACGACGATACCCCGCACAAAGACTACAGGACGAGGCTGGTTTCCTTAAGGTATCCTTTATTTATGGCGGAGTACTATAAAGAGAAGAATGATCAAAACAATGCGATGCTGTGGTATGAGAAAGCCTGCGGTATAGGCTATGATATTGAAGGCGTGCTTCTTGATTTGGGGAATATATACTATAGTAACAAGATGTATGATAAGGCGCTTGAAGTTTACGATAAGAGCGTCAATGTAAATCCCGGTTATGCTTCAGGCTACAACGGGATTGGGCTCGTATACAACGGCAAGGGGGAATGGGATAGCGCAATAAGTCAGTTTTTAAAAGCGGTGAAGCACAATCCTGACTTTGCGTCAGGTTACAATAACCTGGGTATATCTTATTTCAGAAAAGGCATGGTGAATGAATCCCTGGAGATGTTTGAGAAGGCAATGAAGATAGACCCGAACTGTAACGATGCCGTTGTGAATTACAATACAATCAGAAACTATTTATCAAAGGAGAACAAATGAGACATGTGCTGATTTTTATTTTAGTAAACCTGGTTTTTTCGTTCCAGGTTCTTGCCGCGTCAAAAGACACGATTCCTCCCGGAAACATAGATGATCTGACTGCTTTTAACGGAAGAAAGATAGAAATTGAGTGGACGGCGGCCGGGGACGACGGTACCGTGGGCAGGGTGCGTTATTATGAAATCAGGTACACGGAGGATAAATCATTTGACCTGGAGAAACGCTGGGACGAGGCAAAAATCCTGAAGAAGGTAAGGGGAAGAAAGAAAAGCGGGATAATCGAAAAAATCAAAGTAAGAAAACTAAAACCGGACGTTACCTGCTATTATGCTTTAGGGGCTTTTGACGAGACGGGAAACATGTCGGGCGTATCCAATGTTACCAATTCGGGGAAGGATATTAAGAAGGCGGATATTTACATGAAGAGGGCAAACAAGCTGTTTTACGCCCGGAAGAAAAAATATAAACCCGCGGTAAAACTTTATCTTAAAGCCCTGCAGTCCGGGGCCAGGGTAAAGAATGTTGATTCATTGTTCAAGGTCGCATTCTGCTACAAGAAGCTTAAAAATAAAAAGTCGCAGTATTATTTTGACAGGCATCTCGAAAACCAGCATTATTATTTCATGATAAAGGATGACCCTTACAGCAGTAAGGGTTTTAACCTGGAAAAGTACAACGATTTCATGGCGGGAATTTCATTTTTGGGAACCGCCTTCACCGAACCGAAAAAAAAGAATGAAACGGTAATGTACGTTCCCGACAAATGGGTGCAGAAGTACCGGAAGCAGGGTACGTACCTGTTCCTGTTCTACCTGGTGGATTATGCCTTTTGCTACGGTGATTTTCCCGGATATTTCACAGACCTGCTTAAAAGAGAACTTGAAGCCGTTGAAAACGGAACGTCAAAGCTGAGCGCAGCGTACGTTTATGCTGCCATTGCCGCGCACCATATGTTTAATGGAAGGTATGAAGAAGCGCTTGAATATTACAAACTTGCAGAATCTATTGAAGACAATGAAGAGGATTATGCCAACAGCCTGAAGGAGTTAATCGAGAAGGTGGAAAAACTGGTTAAATAGTTGGAGGAAAATGCGCATAGGGATAGATGTCAGTTTTGTTACAGCAGACAGGGTGGGCGTTGACCAGTACCTGTATAATTTACTGAAGAACCTGGCGAAGATCGATACGGATAATTCATACTTCCTGTACGCCAATAAGGACTTGCCGGAAGAATTTACGAATTTCGGAAGGAATTTTAGAACGGTAATATCCAGGAACAGAATCCTGCCCAGGATACTGTGGGTTCAATTCGTACTGCCCGGTTTGCTTAAGCGCGATGGCATTGAACTTCTGCACGCTCCCTGCTACGTGGCGCCCGCGAGGATGCCCTGCCCGCTGGTGATTACATTTCATGACATGGTTTCATGGCTGTTTCCGCAGAAATTCAGGATAAAGCATAGAATCGTGTATTCATTGTTCGTTCCTTCGTTTGCCAAAAAAGCGGATGGGCTCATTGCGGTTTCAGGATGCACGAAAAAAGATTTAATCAGGTTATTCAGGGTGCCTGAAGAAAAAGTTACCGTGATATATGAGGGAGCAAATGAATTATTTAAACCCGTAGATGATAAAACCCTTCTTGAAAATATCCGCGAAAAATACTCCCTGCCGGAGAAGTACATACTTTATGTCGGAATGCTTGAGCCGAGGAAAAACGTTCCGGTGCTGATAAGGGCATTCAAGCAGTTAAAGGATTTAACCGGGGTTGAACATAAACTGGTCATAGCGGGAAAAAAGGGATGGATGTTTAACGAGATATTTAATACGGTACAGTTATTGAAGCTTGAAGACGAAGTAATATTCACGGGTTATATTGCCGATAAGGAACTGCCCCTGGTATACGGCGCTTCCAAACTTTTTGTTTATCCTTCAACTTACGAAGGATTCGGATTGCCGCCTCTTGAAGCTATGGCATGCGGAGTTCCGGTAATCGCTTCAGACGTTTCCTCCATACCGGAGATAACGGGGGACGCCGCAGAGCTGGTTAACCCGGGTAATGCGGATGAACTTTCAAGGGCAATGAGTAAAATAATAAGTGATAAATCATTGCAGGAGTCAATGAAAAAAAAGGGGCTGGAGAGGGCCGGAATGTTTTCATGGGAGAAGACTGCCAGTCAGACGCTTGAAGTTTATAAGAAAACAGCGGCCAGGTAGCCGGATTGCTTGATTAATACACCGTAATATGATAGTATAAAAAAATGACAGAGAAAAAGAAAAATACGCTTAAAATCAAGGACATGGCCAGGGTCGACAGGCCCAGGGAAAAACTGGCGGGTTCGGGCCCTTCCGCAATGAAGGACGAGGAATTGCTTGCAATCATGCTGAGGACCGGTTTCAAGGGCAAGAACGTTATGGAGCTTGCCAGGGGTATCCTGCGGGAGTATGACGGGGACAAACTTCTGAATGCGGGGTTTGACAAGTTAAGCAAAATCAAGGGCATCGGCCCTTCAAAGGCGGCGGAAATTGTCGCGGCTTTTGAACTCACAAGAAGGATGACTGTCAAGGATAGTAAGGATGTTTACATTCGAACGCCGGAGGACGCTTATGGATACGTCCCTGAAATAAGGAAGGCAAAAAAGGAAAAACTGGTCGTTATTTACCTGACTACCAGAAATGCAGTCATAAAAAGAGAAACGGTATCCATAGGTTCGCTTAACGCCAATATCGTGCACCCAAGGGAGGTTTTCAGTCCAGCCCTTAACTGTCATGCGGCAAGCGTGATTATGATGCACAATCATCCTTCGGGAGACGCCAGCGCCAGTGAAGAGGATATAGAGATTACAAGAAGAATTGTTGAGTCCGGGAAAATCCTGGGCATAGAAGTGCTTGACCATGTGATAGTGTGCGAGAACGATTACAAGAGCATGAAGGAAGAGGGATTGATTTGAGTAAGCAGACTCCGGGCAGGTTGAATAAGTTCCAGACAATAATATACAAAAAGGGCAAGATGAGGTTTACCAATAAAAGGGAGGGAAAGAAGATGTATGAAACAGAGCCAAAAAAGGAAATTCAAATAAAACTGGACGATGATATTGCGCAGGGAATGTATTCAAACCTGACATTTATTTCCAGCAATGAAACCGAGTTCGTCATGGATTTTATTTATGTCCAGCCTCAACAGCCGAGGGCAAAGGTAAGGTCAAGGGTCATCCTTGGCCCCAATCATGCAAAAAAGTTCATGCTTACGCTTAAAGACAGCGTTAAAAAGTATGAGGACAAGTATGGCGCCATTAAGATTTCCAATATCAAAGAAAAAAAGATTGGTTTCTAGTGCGGACATATTCTTACCTTAAACTCTGGCTTCCCGTTATAATATGGTGCAGTGTTATTTTTTACCTTTCAGGCATTCCTAATTTATCGTCCGGACTGGAAAGGCCCCTGGATATGGTCCTGCGCAAGGGGGCGCATCTGGTTGAATACGCTGTCTTGACGTTCTTATTATGGAGGGCTCTGTCTAACTCGTTTAAGATTGACCTTGTTTGGCTTTACAGCTTATCAGCCGGCATATCAATACTGTATGCGATCTCCGATGAAATCCACCAGTCATTTGTTCCCACCAGGGGCCCCCGGGTTATGGATGTGCTTATTGACAGTATAGGCGCAGTGATTGCCTTGTGGCTCATAATGAGGAGAAATCGCAATAGCGGCCTATCAATCCGAACCCACTCTACACCGGGAATAATACGAAATCGCTGCAAATAACCTGCGGCACTAAAATCACAAAGTTTTCTATTGACATAAATAAGGTTTATTTAGTATTAGTACATTATATATGCTGAAAATAGGTTATAAAATTAAAACTCTCAGGAAGCAGAAAAATATGACGCTCAAGGATTTATCCAAAAAGATGAATCTTTCAATCAGTTTCCTGTCAGGCATTGAAAGGGACGTGTATTCCCCTTCCCTTGAAACGGTTTTAAGTATTTCAAATATTTTCAGGACAACAGTGGCTGAGCTTCTTGGCGAGAGTAATAAAAATAAAGTCAAGGTTATAAAGAAGAATAACGCGCATACCTTTTTAACTGAGGATAAGAAGGTAAAGATGGTATTCCTCTCAAAGCCGGTCACGATTGATACAAAACTTGAACTCAAGACAATTGAGGTAAAGCCAATGTATGAGAACAAGGAATTTTATCACGAACATCGTGGCGAGGAAGTGGTCCATGTCATGGATGGAGTGATTTGTATGAATGTCGGGGGCCATGTGTTTGAACTTAAAAGGGGGGATACCGTCCATTTTGATTCAAGCATCCTGCATGGTTTTGGAAACAGGAGGAATAAGTCCGCAAAAATACTTATCGCTACAAGCCCGCCAAAACTTACTCCGAGCAACGTGCAGTTAAAAAAATATAATTAGCTATATCGCAGTCCGGGTGTCTATTGACACAAATTACTATATGTGATACACTACAATAGTACGCTATTGCTGCAGGTGAAGAATGCTCATGTGTGATTTCTCATGATTACCTTGTTGCCGAATAAAAATATGGAGACGGAAAGAAAGGCAAAGTAAAATGAATATTATTTTATTTCTCCTGGTTTTGCCGGGATATTTTACGGGTTCCATACCTTTTGGTTATATCATCGCTAAATTTGTGGCAAAGGAGGATATCCGTAAACAGGGAAGCGGAAATATCGGCGGCACAAACGTATCAAGGATTTTAGGATTTAAGTGGGGGTTGTTAACGGTACTGCTTGACGCGCTTAAAGCCATAGTTCCCCTATTAGTGCTTAAAAATATTCTATTGACTGATTCCATTCCTGACAGGTACGTGATTTGCGCTGTCGGGATTTCCATAATAATCGGGCACGTTTTCCCGGTGTTTCTTAATTTCAGGGGAGGCAAGGGGGTTGCCACGTTCGTGGGGGTGATTGTTGCGTTACTGCCGTTGGAAACCCTGGTATTCCTGTTGTGCTTTGTTGTACTGCTGAGCGTTACGCGGTACATGTCGATTGCTTCCATGGTATCGGTAAGTATCTTTCCGGTAATAATCATTATCTTCAATGGATTTAACCCGGGGTCGCTTCCGTACATAGTTTTTAGTATTTTTCTGATGGTAATGATAATTGCCAGGCATAAAACAAACATTATCAGGCTGATGAATCATGAAGAGCCGAAGTTTACATTCAAGAAAAAATCCGCAAACAAAAAATAGGTGTTAAATAAAAAATGAACGTACCGGTTTTAATAGGACTAATTTCAGGCATGGTGCTGGGGAATAATTCCCTTGCCGTCTATTTGAACAGGCCGGTGATTGCCGTAATGGATTTTGAGCCAGGGAAAGTTCCCGAAAAAGATACAGTTTTACTGGCGGATTTCACCAGGAGGGGATTGAAAAAGGATGGAAAGTATACGGTTATAGAAAAGTCGGCGGTTGAGGAAAGACTCTCGGAAGTCGGTTTCGACAAAATTGTTTGCAGCGCCGCCAGGTGCGCGGTCAAAATCGGGAGAATTCTTAATTCCGATCACATGATTGTCGGTGGTGTCGAAGGACAAGACGGGGAATATACGGTAAGCCTTGAAGCAGTGGACGTTTATACCGGCGCGGTGTTTTTAACGGGAAAAGGCAGGGAAAAAACCCTTTCAGGGCTCAAAAACACTTTATCGTTATTCATTGATGACCTGGTTTCAGGGAAAACTGATTTACTTGAAGAACAAAGATTGAATAATGAAAGATTACTGAATAGCCTGAAAAGGGAAAAGAAGTCAGGTTCAATTAATTACCTTATAGGAGCCGGTATGCTGCTGGCGGGAACGTATTTTACGGTGGCAAGCAGCGAAGATATAACCCTCCTTGTCCCGGGCGGGATATGTTCCGCGGTAGGGGTTTTTGCCGTGGTGAGGACGATGTTTGACAGGAGAAGGATTGACAGGGAGATAAACGACCGCAGTAAGAATATATCGTTAATGATGGACATTGATTTTATAAACGGGGAACTAAAATTGTTCTGCAGTGTCCCGTTCAGGGAAACTTCGCGCGGACAAACAAAAACTTGCGCAGTCGGGACAATGTCCCGGGATATGATGAAAAGTGGCAGATAAGATAAAAGATATTTTACATAATCTTACCGAAAACCAGAGGAAGGCGGTTACCTGCAAAGAAAAAGCTGTGCTCGTGACCGGACCTGCCGGAAACGGCAAGACGGAAGTTCTGAAGAAATCACTTCAATATCACCTATCAACGCATAATATCAAGCCTGAAGAGATACTCTGTTTCACGGAGCACGAAGAGGATATGAGGGAGTCCCTGCATCCTTTTATGGGAAATGGGTATGCTGAACTATGGCTGAACAACTTTACCGCTTTTTCAAAGAAAATACTGCGTAAGCACTACGGCAAGCTCAAGGGAATATACCCTAATTTCCGGGTGATTGAGGGGCTTGAGGAAAAACTGGTCCTGAAGAAGGTAATTACCGGCCTGGAGCTAAAATATTACAAAAACGCAAAAACAACGGAAGGATTTATTAACGAAATCGTTGATTTCATGGACCTGCTTAAACTTAACAACTGCGAGGTTTTTCCCACCGGTGGCAGTTTGAAATATTCTGATCTTGCGTTAATTTATAACGGTTACAATGAGTATCTTAAGAACAGGAATTTCATGGATTTCAGAGACCTCGTGCTCAAAGCGCTCCAGCTTTTTTCCGACTATCCTGATATCCTGCAATTATACAGAGACAGGTTTAATCTCTTCATTCTTGATGACTATCAGAATATAGACATTAACCAGTACCGGCTTTTTTCCATGCTTGCGGAAGGAGGCTTAAGGGTGATGGTAAGCGGTAACAGGGACGAAGGCGTGTTCAGGTTCCGCGGGGCGATGCCGGATAAGGTAAGTTCTGAATTTATTGATAAATTCAAGCCCGTACGTATAGAATTATCGGACGCGGTAAAGCAAACCCCGGAGAAAATAATTGTAAAGTGCTCGGGCCCCAACGAGGAGGCGCTGTTTATAGCCCGGCAGGTTTATAAACTGACAAGGCAGGGGTATCATTATGACGATATAGCCATCCTGTGCAGGGGGATATCAAGCGATGTAAGGAACGTGGAAGAAGCGCTGAATATTTATAATATCCCGTATTCGGTAACGGGCGGTATCGCTTTTTTCAAACAACCTGAGATAATCCAGATTATCGCCATTCTCAAGCTGCTCCGCGGGGAAAAAGAATCTGTCAACGATTATATAACGAGGGTGCTTTATGCCCCGGGCTTACGCATAGCCCCACCGGAAGTTGAGCGGATTATCTCTTTTAGTGAAAGGAACAGGCTCCCCCTTGTAGAAGCGGTAAAATCTCCCCTTGATGACGGTTTAAAAAAGAGAATAAAGGAAGAGACTGTTAAATCGGTTGAAATGCTGGGGGCTATACTGGAGGAGTTAAGGCAATCCTCAAAAATACTGCCGCTCGAGAAGTTGATATACAGGGTGTTCCTGGGGTTCGGTTACATACGCGAGGGCAGTGAAAACGGCAAGCTGGCAAATAATCTGGATTATTTCATTAAAATAGTAGAAAGTTTCCGGAGGATTGAAGGCCGTTCCTCGTTTGCCGGCTTCATGAATTATATTGACGATATACTGTCTTCCTACGGGAGGGACGAATCGGTTTACTTCGACCCGGGGGAGGACACGGTAAGAATAATGACCGTTCAGCATTCAAGGGGCAGGTTTTTTCCCGTGGTGTTCGTTGCCGGG
>JAUXDE010000017.1 GCA_030618495.1 Clostridia bacterium | reverse complement strand
TTCGAAGATATATAACTAACGGAAATTGTTCGGGGTGTGTCGGAGGAAAGATAATCTTTAAAATACTTATTATTTTTTGTCTCAACATAACGACTTTCAACTTTTGATATTCTTATTTTTTCATATTCTGAATATATCTTTTCGCTTTTAAACCTTAGATACTCTTCAAAACTTAATGAATATAGGATATAAACTCTTTTTCTTCCTGCAAGTGATTCTTTCAGATGTTTTTGAATTTCCAACGAAGAAGAGCCGGACACAACAACTTTTACATAAGGATACAAGTCATATATGGTTTTCAGGAGTTTTGTAGCATTCTTTATGTATTGGAACTCATCAATGGCAATAAATACCTTTTGTTTCTTAATATTGACACCCTCTCCGGATAAATAAAATTTTAACGTGTCAATATTCTGGCATATATCCAGGTTTCTAATATCCTCAAGGTCAAAATAAAATTGTATGCTGTTTTTCGGAATGTTTTTTTGCAGTATCTTCAAAGAAGTAGTTTTGCCAACCTGCCTACTTCCAAGAATTATAATGACCCTATTGTTTTTAATACTTCTTTCCAATATTGCAGAAAGATTGCGTGGGATATAGCCCATAACTTATTTTACCTCATGTATACTATATGCACAACTATGTACAAAAAGTATACATCATATATTTTTACCTGGCAAGGAAATTATAAATTATTGACACACTATCTAAGAAAAACACTTTAAAGATTCTGTCACTAAAAAACGGCACGATTTTTATAGACATGGCAGTTTTTCCTTTCTTAACTGCAAGGTTTTTACGGGGTATTGTTCTATCTCCTTGCATTTATTGTGCTTCCTGCCATGTATTATATCAGTTATTACCGTCGGATACAACTATTTTATGGAGTTTTTCAGTAGACCCTACTTATTTAATAATATAAATGCAACAGGAAAGTTATAATGAAGTTATAGGAATGATTCATACTCTATTTTAAAAGGGTGTTGACCCGTTTTATATATGTATTATTCTTGTCCGCCTCCACCGCCAAATCTCAGTCCGATACCGACTTCAAGCCCGCTCAGTGACATCCTTGAGGGAGCCGACGCGTCTCCCGATAAGGTTGACCAGTCAGTTTCCGGGATGTACATATAAAGGGCAAATAATTCAAGCATGGAAACATCCATGACCCTGATTTTGAATGATAAGCCTCCGCAGAGGGCTGTATTCAAGAGAAGAAAATGCCCGTTGTTGGCGCCGCTCATGGCCATGTTTATTGCCCCCACGCCAAAACCGATTATTGCCGAACCCGTAAGACGCGATTTTTTTAGAAGATAAGTTTCAATTGTTATGACTCCCAACAGCTTTCTAAAATTCACCTGATTTTCATCTTCAAATGATGTATAAAGTCCTCCGTAAAATATCCCGCCTAAAGCAGTGGTGTCATTCAGGAACCCGGAACCGGCGCCTCCCCATGACCCCATATTGGTTTCAATAGCATCAAAACCGTAGCCTTGAAGGTAACTGCTCAGCGGGTCATAGTTGTTAAAACTCATGAGCATGATAGGCCCCCCGCTGCCATATTCCGCAAGCGCTGGCGTAACAAATAAAAACATAATTGATGATATTATTAATAGTTTTTTCATTAATAGCTCCTTATTTTTTTAAGATATTAATTCATAATCCTATATTTAATGCTTAAGAAAAATACTTTTTCACTTATTATTTCTTCTTATATGTAATTTTAGCATATTATTTTTGAGTTGTCCACAACAAAATCACTAAAATCACTTTCTTAAAGTTATAATGAATAGAAACATTTCCTTTGTTTTTAATGCTACCTGGCGTTTTCTGTAATGGAAACATGAGACACTGTTTAATTTATATTGATGATATTATTCAAAACAGCAGTGGCAATTATCAACAGCAATTTGTGGATAAAAGGTCAAATATGGATTGCAGAATGCACTTAGTCCATGGGATTCTTATTGTCTGCGTCGTTAATGTTATTATTTGCCTGGGATGTCGCGGGGGGCAGCAGGGGGTAATCCTTTATATCAATGTATTTAAAAACAAAGTTTGTATTCTTGGGGGATTTCTTGCTTCCATCCTTCCAGTCAATCTTTGCCGCCACCATGTACCTTAATCCCCTGTCCGGTATCAATTTGTTTATTATCATGGAATAATTAGCGGTAAATTCATTTTCAAAGGTTTCTGTCTCTATGACTGCGGGAGCAATAATATTGGTTCCATCAAAAGGCATGGGTGTGATTCGTATATCGCTGATTTTACTATTTTTGTCCAGGCGCTTTAATTTTACCTGTACGTTGAATGGATTGGAATATTTAACAGTATTATCTACAACAAGTGATGCCTCTATGGGGACGCTCATGTAATGTTCCCTGATTCTTGATAATGCGGAGGCGCTTGATACCATCCACTCCATGGTGCTGTAAGGGCCTTTCCTGCCCCACAGTATGCGGCTCAGGTCATGAATGAACATGCCGCAAGCTTTCCCATTGCTGTAAACGCGGTTTGCGGAGGTTATAAGCCTGTTGTAAAACTCTTCAGGCCCGGAGGGGTTTAAGGTGTTTTGATGGACGGGCCAGCCCGTAAGGTTTCCCACTATAAGCTGAGCGTCTTCTTTGGAAATATACTTCTCCCAGGCGTTAATGAGGTTAGAGAACTGTTCGGCGTTGCATTCATACATCATTATCCCCGCGAAATCCGCCCCGGCGTCGTTCATCATTATGACGTCCTGGCCGTGCTGCCAGCCTTTTTCCCAGCTGAGGGTAAAAACCCATAATGGTTTTTTAAGTCCCGATTCTTCTTTTATTCTTTTTACTATAAGGGCTATCTTTCTCGCCCTCCACCAGTTCCACATCTCAACGACAGCCATGTCTTTCTTTTTCCTGCGGTATACAAGTTTTCCCAGCCAGCTCATCCGTTGTTTTTCATTGAATGTCCCCCAGCCGGAAGGTGTCTCAACCTGCATGTCATCAACAAATTCATCTACGAGTTCAAAGCCGCCTCTTGCGTTGCGTATGTAATCAAGCCCTATGTAATCTATGCCCGGGGTCTTTTTTATGGTTTTTATGAACTCAATAACGTCATTTACGCGTTTATTGTCGGAAATTGATATTCCCCTGCCCTTTATAAGTCGTTTGTTCCTAACGTCATAATCCCACGCATAATCATATTCCGCGGCGAACTTGCGGGGGCCAAAGGTCAGGTATACCGCGACCCAGGCGCCGAACTTAAGCCCGTGTTTATGGGATTCGGCGGCAATTTCTTCAAGTAAGGGAAGATTGTCAATATTCCAGGGGAACGAAGAGTCGATTTTTTCAATGTACGCGGATGTCTGTCCTGTAAGGTGAAAAAACGTGTCCGCGCCTGAATATTCAGCCCACTTAAAAAGATTTTTCCATCCCCCGGTCGTTCCGTCAGGGCCCCTTACCTTCATCATTTCGAAAGGTTTTGAATACTCCATGTTCATCACCGCAAGCGGCGGCGTTATTTTTTTTGGGGTTCTCCTGCTTATGTTAAACACGCATTGTGTTGCCGTAACCGGCTTCCTGCCTGGAACGGGAAGGTGTTTAATTCTGACATGGTACTCCCCGTCGGGAGCGTTCCAGGGTACGGGCCATTTTCCATGCCAGCTCCCGGAGGTTTTATTGTAAGAAAGGCGCATGAAATCTTTTCTTCCAACGGTTGAAACCATTTTATCATTCCGGTAGACAAAGGCAAGCAGCCTGTTATCCTTAATTTTATCCGCTATGAACCTGTTTTTAGGAAAGGCGTTAATATAAACGAAATTATAGTGAAGGTAGGTTTTTGAGTCGGTTTTTAATTCAATGTCAGGCAATAGCCGGCGGTAAATGAAAACGGCTAAGAGGAAGGCTGTTATCAGTATAATGAGTAAACGGAAATGTTTTATTTTCAACGTATTTATTTGTTCCTGTCTGGGATAATTTCTGTGTCAAGTACAATCGTGACGGGCCCGTCGTTGTGTATTTCCACAAGCATTTCGGAGCCGAATTTCCCTTCTTCTACTTTAAGCTTCATTGATTTGAGCAGGTCAACGAATTGTTTGTACAATTTATTGGCTTTTCCAGGTTCGGCCGCCCCCGTAAAATCAGGCCTTCTTCCCTTGAGGCAGTCTCCGAACAGGGTGAATTGCGGGATAACAAGAACATCCGCGTTTACGTCAATGGCTGACAGGTTCAACTTGTCGTTTTTTGGGAAAATACGAAGGTTGGCTATCTTTTGCGCAAGGTAATCCGCATCCCTGTCAGTGTCATTTTTTCCGACGCCGAGGAGAATCACGAGCCCCCTGCCGGTTTGTCTGACTTCGGAAGGAGCATCTTTTATTGAAACACTTGCTTTGGAAACCCTCTGTATAACTGCCTTCATAAAATGAACCCGTATATCATCGTTGGAAGAACCGCGCAAAAAGTTATTTAAGTGTGCTGACGCTAACATATCTTGACATTTGCTGGAAGCATTTTGATTCATCGTCTTTCCTTGAATCCATCTCAAAGCCTGCCCTTCAAATATAAAGCTATGTTAGTGTCATCACACGAGCATGCTCATTGCGTCATCGACTGATTTTGCCATGATAACGCCCTTTATGTTCCAGGTTTTAATCCCGATTACTTTTTTATTGCATGCCAGCGCAAGGCCTATTTCTGATAATGTTCCGTATCTTCCGTCAACGGCGACCAATACATCCGCAGTCCTGATGATTATGGCGTTTCTTGCATGGCTCATTGCCGTAACTATCGGTATGTCTATAAATTTGTTTGAAAAGGATTTCTTACTACCGGGTAGTATTCCTATGGTCAATCCCCCGGCGGATTTAGCTCCCCTGCAGGCGCTTTCCATGACGCCGCCCATGCCCCCGCAGACAAGCATGTGCTTTTTCAATGCTATCATCTTACCCAGTTTATACGCTGTTTTCCTGCTTATCTCGGAGCAGTAAGCTCCGCCGATCACTCCAACAATCATTAATTTTACCCCAAACCTTGATTATGATTTTGTCGCTGAACTTCCTCTTCGTGAAACGGTGGGGGGCCCAAAGGGAATCGAACCCTCATTTCAGGATCCGGAATCCTGTACTCTATCCATTAAGTTATGGGCCCTTGACTTATTTTATTGCCCCTTTTTCATAGGCGCTCTTAAAGACTTCTATAAGGGCAGGGTCAAACTGTGTTCCTGAATTTTTATCAATCTCCTGCAGGGCAAGGTTGATATTCATTTTCTTCCTGTACGGCCTGCTTGATGTCATGGCGTCAAAAGCATCCGCTATGGCAATTATCCTTGAAAGCAGGGGAATTTCATTTCCTTTTAAGCCGCTGATATATCCGGAGCCATCGTATTTCTCGTGATGGTGGCTGATTACTTCACTGACTTCGTTAAGTTCTTTAATGGATTCCAGGATGTTTGAGCCTATTATCGGATGTTTCTTTATCTCCTCCCACTCTTTATCGTTCAGGCTCCCGGGTTTCAAGAGAACTTTATCATGAATTCCTATCTTCCCGATGTCATGGAGCAGGGAGGAAAGCTCAAGCGTTTCCCTGATTTTTTCCTTTTCAGGCACTTTTGTAGTCAGGCAATACTCATCAAAAATTGCAAGGCTTATTTTAGCCATTCTTTCGGTATGACCGTAAGTGTAAGGGTCCTTGGCATCAATGGCGGAAATCAGCGCTTTAGTAGTGTTTATGAATAGGTGCTGGGTCTTCCGGTATAGTTCCATGTTAAGCGCTGCTTCGTTCTCCAGGCTATTGGTCGCAGTGATTACCCTGTCTATGAGTTCCTGGTTGAATTTCTTGAGTTTCACGGAGAGATTAACGTTTTCTGTCAGGACCTTGTTCAGAGATGTTCTCTGTTTAAATAAATTTTTGTTCAGTATCATGGTAGCACTTCCGAAAACAATTATTAACAGGAGTTTTATCGCGGCAATTATCAAGTCCGAAGATTCAAAGGATGGTTCCCTATGATAATTAACAAGCAGTATACTGTAAAAATAACTTAGAAAACATAATATAGTTAAAAATGTTATGAATCTTTTTGTATCCAGGGAAAGGCCAACGTAAAGCAATATAAATATGTAAATCAAGTAGAAGGGACTGTGGATTCCACCTGAATGGATGACAAGAAGAGATATCATGAATACATCCACAAAAGAAAACGCGTATTGTGTCAGCAAGGTAACTTTTTTTGATACCATCAGTACCTGGAGTATTATGTACATGGTTACCGTTGAGCAGATTAGGATGATAATATCCGCGAGGTTATGGTATATTCCTACAGTGTACATGATTAAAATCATTATTATTCCCGTAATAATAATAACAATTCTGAATCTCATGTCCTGTATGAGACGTTTCATCAATCGATATGTTTTTTCTGTTTCTTTCATTTCTTTTTTTCCTGAACTATAACTTTCTCAGCCTCTGAAATCGCTGCTGCCAGTTTTTTGGCATTCCGGCCCCCCGCCTGGGCCAGGTCCGGCCGCCCGCCTCCGCTTCCTTCAATGAGCGCTGCAAGTTTTTTTACAATCCTTCCCGCATTATATCCTTTCTTCACAAGGTCCTGTGTTACCATTCCCAGTAGAGCCGGTTTGTCATTAGAAACCGTGCCGAGGACGATTATTCCTGATTTAATTTTATCCCTGATGCTGTCGCCAAATAACCTGAGGGACTTCATATTCGCCCCGTCAATGACCCTTGCTACAACCTTCACTCCATCAATTATGCGCACGTCATCAAGGAGGCCTTCGGCTCCCGATTTTATTGATGTATTTTCCATGTCCTGAAGTTTTTTTGACATTTCCTTGTTGTTCCTGATTAATATACCCAGTTTATCCGGTATTTCATGAACTTGAGCTTTTAACAGGTCTGATGTATTGTTGATAATCCTTCCATATTCTTTGATGACCAGTTCATATGCGCCCCTGCCGGTCAATGCCTCGATTCTTCTTATACCGGCCGCTACACCGCTTTCACTGATTATTTTAAACAGCCCTATCTCCCCGGTTTGTTCACAGTGGGTTCCTCCGCAGAGTTCAAGACTGAAATGGTCTTCTTCCGCTTTATTTGCTATTTTAACCGCCCTTACCATCTCACTGTACTTTTCGCCGAATAACGCCATTGCCCCCATGTTCCTTGCCTTACTTAAAGTAGTTTCTGAGGAACATACCGGGATGTTGCTCAAAATGGTATCATTTACGAGTTCCTGTATTTTTTCAATTTCATCTATTGTAAGGGGTTTTGAATGCGTAAAATCAAATCTTAACCGGTCAGGCGCGACAAGAGAACCTGATTGTTGGACATGCAACCCGAGTGTCCTGCGCAGAACTGCCTGGAGAAGGTGAGTAGCTGTATGATTTCTTTTAATGTTATTCCTGTTTTTGCAGTCAATCAGGGCCTTGACCTTGTCTGCCTTATTGATTTTTCCATTTACTATCTTCCCGGCATGCACTATCAGGCCTTCCACAGGACTGGCGGTATCGGAAATAATGATTTCAAGTCCGGTTGAGCTTATTATTTTACCTTTATCTCCGGATTGACCGCCGGATTCACCGTAAAAAGGCGTTCTGTCAAGTACGATTTCAATTTCTTCACCCTTTTCTGCGCTGTCCGTTAAACTGCTGGAAATCGTCTTGTCCTTTGCTGTTTTTTTCTTAATCAGGAAAAGTACTTTTGAATCCGATTCAACAGAATCATATCCCTCAAACAGTGTGGCGCCGGATTCCCTGAGGATTTTTCCGTAAAGTTCCGTGTCTGCTTCGCCGGAACCCTTCCAGGATGCCTTTGCCCGTTTTCTTTGTTTTTGCATTTCTTTCTCAAATTCTTTTTCATCTATCGTAAACTTTTTTTCGTACGCCATTTCTTTTGTCAGTTCAGCCGGGAAGCCGTAAGTGTCATATAGCATGAACACGTCTTTCCCGGGAATAACCTTGTTTTTCTTGGAAGCCATCATTTCATTCAGTCTTCGTATGCCGGAATCAAGGGTTTGCTTGAAATGTTCCTCTTCAGACTTCGTTACTGTAACTATGTGACTGCGGTACTTCTCAAGTTCGGGGTAAGGTTCCTTCATTATTTGAATAACCTTTTCCGTTAAATTATAAATGAAGGGGATTTCAGCTTCAAGCAGACTTGCCTGGCGCACGGCTCTTCTTATTATCCTTCTCAAAACATATCCCCTGCCCTCATTTGACGGTATGACTCCGTCCGCAATCAGAAATGCAATTGCCCTGGAATGGTCGGCTATGATTCTAAACGCGACATCCTTCTTCTTATTCGTGCCGTAGGCAATTCCTGTCTTATGGCGCATGAAGTCAATAATCGGCTTAAGCAAATCCGTGTCAAAATTACTCTTTAAACCGTTTACAACCGCAGTCAGCCGTTCAAGCCCCATGCCGGTATCAATGTTCTTCTGCGGCAGGGGTAGAAGGTTTCCCTTTATATCTTTATCGTACTGGGTAAAAACCAGGTTCCATACTTCATTCCACCTGTCGCACTCGCATCCCGGAGAGCAGTTCTTTTTTCCGCAGCCCAGTTCCTTTCCCATGTCCATGTATATTTCGGAACACGGACCGCAGGGGCCGGTTTCGCCCATTTCCCAGAAATTATCAGCCTTGCCGAGTTTGACAATCCTTTTCTCAGGCAGGATTTTTTTCCATAGCTCAAAAGCTTCTTCATCATCCTTGTAAACGGACGCGTATAGTTTTGATTCAGGCAGTCCCGCTTCTTTTGTCAGGAATTCCCAGCCCCATTGGATTGCCTCCTTCTTGAAGTAATCACCGAAGGAAAAATTGCCGAGCATTTCAAAAAACGTGAGATGCCGCGCTGTTCTGCCGACACTGTCAACATCGCTTGTCCTGAAACATCTCTGGGAAGAAGCGGTCCTGGAGCAGCTGTCCATGCTCTTCCCGAGAAAATTATTCTTGAACTGCACCATCCCGGCGGTTGTAAAGAGAATGCTGTGGTCCGCCGGCACAAGCGATATGCCCGGAAATATTTTATGACCTCTTTGTTCAAAGAAATCAAGAAACTTTTTTCTTAACTCGTTACTGTTCATTTTAATTTATTTTCTAATACAAATCGTTTAAAAAAGTGATTATAATTTCATCAACCACGTCGTTCAGCGCATCGGGGATATTGTCTCTCATTGACCTTGCCGAGTCCATCCAGACTACATTGCCCGACTTTATGTCTATGAATCTCGCGTTAATGCCCACTATGGCAATATTCCTCGACAGGGGTGATTTCTTCTTCCTTTTACCGTCAGATGGATATTCAGGTTCATCGGCTAGTTGAAATACGTATTCAGTGACAGTCCCGGTAAGGAGAACGTCTATTTTGATAAGCTCGCTGATTTCCCTGAAGAGGTCTATGTCCAGGTCTTCAGGTTTGGAAAGGCCTTTTGCCTGGATTACCGTCTGAAGTTCCGTACTCTCTACCACGTTGTAATCCTTCTTTATCAGTTTTTTCATGAAGGCCTCGGCAACGAACTTCCCAGAGTTCGGCTCATCCTTGTAATCTATGAAATCAAGGACGCTTATAGTTTGTATGAGCGAGAAATTGTAACCTTCCTTCTTTACCCGCGAAGCGCCGTACTCTTCCTCATCGGCGTATCTGCCGCCCGTGGCGCAGCCGGATAGAAAAACAAATATGAGCATTCCGTATGATATAAATATTTTCATTTAAAGCTCCTTAAAAAGTATTTTAATACCGCTATTTTAGTGCTGCGTACTCAGCAACACATTAATCGTTAGAATCCTATTTTCCTCGTTTTCTTCTTTGGAGATTTTAATAATTGCTTTATTGCCTGAAAAACAACCCTGAATTGTTTATCGTACTTTTGCTCCATGTTGTCTATGCGCTTTTTGAAGGTTTCTTGGGTAATAAGTAATTCACGTAATTCAATGAATGCTTTCATAATCTGAATATTAACCTGAATCGCTCTTTTACTGTTTAGAACAGAGGATAGCATTAGTACTCCATGCTCGGTAAATGCGCAAGGGAGCTTACGGGTTCCACCCCAGCTTGATATGCCAAAATGGCATTTCAAGTTATTAAACTCATGTTTTGTTAGCTGGAACATAAATTCAGGAGGGAACCTATCACTGTTCCTTTTGACCTGCCGATTCAAAGCGCCAGTTTCTACTTTATAAAGTTCTGCCAGGTCTTTATCTATCATAACTTTATGTCCCCGGATGAAGTATATTTTATCCTGGATTCTCTCAACTGGTATCAATTTGCTCATTGTTTTCTATCTTTCTTTTGCCTTATTAAAAATATTTCTTTAATTCAGAATACAGGGAATCCAGGGACTGCGATACCACTTTGGTGTTGCCGATAACCGGCATGAAGTTGGTGTCCCCGGTCCAACGGGGCACAACGTGCATGTGTACGTGGCCTGCCACCCCGGCTCCGGACACCTTCCCTATGTTGAAGCCCACGTTAAACCCCTGAGGTTTTAGTATCTTTTTAAGCGCGTCTATTGTTTTCTTAAGTATATCCATTATTTCAATGAATTCCCCGGAAGTCAGTTTCCTGATATCACCGGTGTGCTTGTAAGGCGCTATCATCAGGTGGCCGTTATTGTAAGGGTAAATGTTCATTATCAGGAAAACCTTTTTTCCCCTGTAGACAACGTGGTTTTTCCGGTCATTGCCTGCTTTATGTTTATTACAGAACAGGCAGCCGGGGGATTTTCTGCCGGATACGTATTTTATTCTCCAGGGTGCCCAGATTTTTTCCATATTAATATTTTTCTCCATATTTCAGCGCCTTAAAGAAGTTCGGGCTGATTCTTTGAATCAGCAGGTTTTAGTTTCAGGTGGTCGTAAGCTATCTTTGTAACGACCCTGCCTCTCGGTGTTCGCTTTATCATCCCCTTCTGTATGAGGAAAGGTTCGTAAACGTCAGTTATTGTTTCTGTTTCCTCGTTTACAGCGATTGCTATGGTATCAAGGCCCACAGGGCCGCCCGCGTACTTCTCAATGATGGTCTTTAATATTTTTCTGTCCATTTCGTCAAGTCCCAGGATATCCACGTCGAACATCTTAAGGGCGTCTGAAGCAACAGCTCCGGTTATTATACCATCCGCTTTTATTTCGGCGTAATCACGCACGCGCCTCAGGAGCCTGTTTGCTATCCTGGGGGTGCCCCTGCTCCTGCGGGCAAGTTCCGCGGCTCCGTCCGTGTCAGTTTCAATGTTGAGTATTTTTGAACTTCTTTTCACTATCTGCTCCAGTTCCACTTCATTGTAAAAAGCAAGACGTTCCACAATTCCAAAGCGCTCCCTCAAGGGGGACGTGAGCGCCCCCGCGCGCGTGGTTGCCCCTACAAGGGTGAATCTTGGCAGGTCAAGTTTTATGCTCCTTGCGCTCGGCCCCTGACCAATCATGATATCAAGTTTGTAATCTTCCATTGCGGGGTAAAGAGCTTCCTCGACAACGCGGCTTAAACGGTGTATTTCATCAATAAAGAATATATCCCCCTCCGCCAGGTCAGTTAAAAGAGCGGCAAGGTCTCCGACCTTTTCAAGTATGGGCCCTGAAGTTGTTTTGATGTTAACGTTAAGTTCATGCGCCATTATGTAGGCAAGAGTTGTCTTGCCCAAACCGGGGGGGCTGTAGAACAGGCAGTGGTCAAGAGCTTCCTTCCTTTTCTTCGCAGCAGAAAAGAATAGGCATAGTTTTTCCTTAACTTTTGCCTGGCCGATGAATTCATCAAGTACCTTCGGCCTCAAGGTATAATCGTACTTTTCCTCTTCCGGTGACATTATTTCAGGCGTGGTAATTTCATTTTCCATAAATTCTTATCTCTTAAAGTGTTTAAGCGCCTTTCTTATTATGCTTTCGGCTGAAGGCTCCTTCGGCATGTTAACGCAGGCGGAACTGACAGCCTCCTTTGCTTCGGATTCCCTGTAGCCCATTGAGACGAGTCCTTCAACCGCATCCAGCAGAGACTGTTCGTCTTTAACCATCATTTTCATGTCGCCTTTTAATTCAAGCTTCTTTATCTTTCCTTTTAGCCCGAGTATAAGTTTTTCGGCTGTTTTTGGGGTCAGCCCCAGTAATCCCGTCAGGACGCTTGTATTCTTTTTTAGTATTGCCTCTTTAAAATCAGGAAATGATTTGGAAACCTTTGAAAGAATGTCGAGCGCCGCTTTCGCTCCTATTTTTGATACTGATTTAAGGAGTATAAATATTTCCTTTTCTTCAGTGGCAATGAAACCGTAATAAGAGGTGTCTCCCCCGTACATGGCGGTGGATTCCGAAATAAGCAGTTTCAGCCTGGCGCCTGTTTCAGGGAGTTTTTGAAAAGTCGACAAAGGGACGTTGACACAGTAACCGACTCCTCCTACGTCAAGCTCTACCTGAGCCTCCGCTTTGCTTTCAAGAGTTCCCTTTAAGTAAGAAATCATAATAAACTCTTTTCTATTTAATTATGCTGGTCAAGTGTGGTAACACTACCCCAGACTGTTGATTTTTGCCGAGTTGACATGGCAAATCGCCACGGCAAGAGCGTCTGCAACGTCGTCCGGTTTCGGTATTTCTTTAAGTTTTAAGAACGCTTTGACCATTTTTTGCATCTGTATTTTTTCGGCTCTGCCATATCCCACGAGGGCGCGTTTTACCTGCAGGGCGGTGTACTCAGAAATAGGTATACCTGACTCCGCTGCCGCAAGCAGTATGGCTCCCCTGGCGTGGCTTACCAGGATTATATTCTTCTTGTTTTTTGCAAAGAACAGTTGTTCGACCGCAACAACTTCGGGGCTGTACCTGTCAATGACCGTTCTAATCCCGTTGAAAATCAGGCTGAGTCTATCGGGAAAGGGAACCCCAACCTTTGTCCTGACAGCTCCGTAAGCTATCGTTTTCCACTGCTGGTGCCCCTTTTTTTCTACTATTCCCCATCCGGTGATAGCAATGCCGGGGTCAATTCCAAGGACTACCATCAGGAGTTCACCTTTTCCATTATTTCCCTTGGGATGTCAAAATTAGCGTACACGTTCTGAACATCTTCAAGGTCTTCAAGGCTGTTCATCAGGGCAAGCATCTGTTCGGCCTGTTTTCCTTCAAGCTTGATATAAGTTGACGGTATGTTGGTAATCTCGGATGAAGATATTTCCACCTTTTTATCCTCAAGTGCTTTTTTTACGTTCTCAAAGTTGTCCGGCCGGGTGATTATTCCGTAAGTTTCCTCATCGTCAGCTTCCATGTCTTCTGCCCCGGCTTCCAGCGCGATTTCCAGCAGACTGTCTTCGTTTAAGCCGCTCTTCATGACGGTTATGTAGCCCTTCTTGCTAAACATCCATCCAACACAGCCGTTTTCCCCGAGATTGCCCCCCCTCTTTGAAAAAACGTTCCTTATTTCAGATGTTATCCTGTTCTTGTTGTCGGTAAGGATGTCAACCATAACGGCAACGCCACCGGGGCCGTAACCTTCATAACTGATTTCCTCGTAATTGATGCCGGGCAGTTCACCCGTGCCTCTCTGTATTGCTTTTTTAATGTTATCACCGGGCATGTTTGCGGATTTGGCTGTTTCTATGGCTGACCTCAGGCGCGGGTTTTTATCGGGCGCGCCGCCGCTGTCTCTTGCCGCAACGGTGATTTCTTTGATGATTTTTGAGAACACCTTGCCTCTTTTAGCGTCAATAATCGCTTTCTTATGTTTAATTCCCGCCCATTTTGAATGTCCCGACACTTTATTATCTCCTTTCCAGCTTTCCTTCTTCGCGCTGTTTCTGGTATTCTTCAACAAGGGATTGGCTGACATTGCCCGGAGTCACTTCATAATGAGAGAAATCCATCCTGCTGTCAGCGCTGCCTTTAGTCAGTGACCTCAGGTCAGTCGCATAATTAAATACTTCTCCCAGCGGGACCTGAGCTTTTACGGATTGCTTTTTGCCTTTTCTTCCCATGCCAAGTACCCTTCCTCGCCTGCTGTTCAGGTCCCCGATCACACTGCCCATGAACTCTTCGGGCATTATTACTTCAATGTCCACTATGGGTTCCAGTAGGCAGGGGGTTGCCTGCTCGAATGCCTTGCGTATGGCAATACTGCCCGCTATTTCAAAGGCTATATTAGAAGAATCGACATCGTGGTAGGAACCGTCAATAAGTTCAACTTTTACGTCCATCGCGGGGTAACCTGCGATGAAACCCTTTTCCATCGCGGCTTTTATCCCCTTTTCAACGGAAGGGATGTACGAAGAGGGGATTGATCCGCCGAATATAGAGTTTACAAATTCAAAACCCTTTCCCCGTTCAAGCGGTTCTATTCTTATGTTGCAGTCACCGTATTGTCCCCTCCCCCCGGACTGTTTCTTGTGTTTGCCCTGGGCTTGGGATTTGCCCAGGATGGTTTCCTTGTAAGGAATCCTTGGTTTCTTGAGTTCAACTTCAAGGTCATGCATTTTCTTTGCGTTATCTACGACGATTTCAAGCTGGAGTCCGCCTATCCCGGATAATATAAATTCCTTTGTTTCCTTGTCCATTTCAAACCGCAGAGTAGAGTCTTCAATGGTTGCCGCGTGAATGGCATTGCCGATTTTTTCTTCATCACCCTTTGATTTTGCGTATACAGCCATGTCAATCAGGGGTTCTGGGAATTTTATTGGCGGTATTTCATCAGCTTTTTTTGACTTGTGCAAGGTGTCATTGGTGCCTGTTGATTTAAGTTTTACGGCCGCCATAATATCACCGGCTACCGCTGTTTTTGTTTCAATCCTGTTTTTACCCCGGGGGTAGGAAAGCTGCCCCATTCTTTCAGAGCTTCGTTTGGTTACATTGTAAATATCCGACCCTGCCGAGATTGACCCGGATATTATTTTCATGTAGTTTATAACACCCATATGGGATTCAACCGATGTCTTGAAAACCAGGGCTGATAAATCACCCTTGGGGTCAACCTTTGCAATGGAATCGCACTCGAGCGGCGAAGGCAGATAATCTACTATGAAATCAAGAACTTCACCGATACCGATATTGTTTAGCGATGAACCTGCGAAAAGGGGAACTATCTTACCTTCTATTATTCCCTTCTTAAGGCTGCCCTTGATTTCATCGGGGGTAAGTTCCTTGCCGTCAAGGTATTTTTCGGTCAGTGAATCATCGGATGACGCTATTGTTTCAATAAGGCTGTCCCTGTAGGTTTGAGCCGAAGACTTAACCTCTTCAGGTATTTCAGTTTCATTGCCGTCAATGATTGCTTTGTTTGTAAGCAGGTTCACAATCCCTGAAAAAGTTTCTGCGGAGCCTATCGGTATTGTTATCGGGGCGATGTTGGGTGTGAGTTTTTCTTTTCCTACAGTGACTACATTATCAAAATTCGCGTTTTCCTTGTCCATCCTGTTGGTAAATATAATGGCAGGTTTCTTTTTCTCCTGGGCGTATTCCCATACCCTTTCCGTTCTTATGCCTACGCCTTCAAAGGCGCAGATATTAAGAATAACGGTATCGGCAACGCTGATTCCACCTATCATCTCCCCGACAAAATCAGCGTAACCCGGGGTATCGATGATGTTTATTTTCTTATCCTTCCACTCGCAGAAAGCAATAGCTGACCTTATTGATATTTTTCTTTCAATTTCATCGGGATTGTAATCGCATGTAGAATTGCCGCTGTCTGTGTTACCCAGCCTTTCTATTGCCCCGGCTGAATGTAACATGATTTCAGCAAACTGTGTTTTACCGGTTGTCCCACTGCCGCAAATACAGATGTTTCTCAAATCGCCTGTTTCATACTGTTTCATTGAGTTCTCCTGTTCTTTATGGGATGTTCTTTAATAACCGAATTCATAGTTCAATCCTCCCGCTATTCCAAAGCCGCCGAGAATGCCCAGTTCAAACTTGATGCTTACAGACCTAAACGATACCTCAAAACCATTTATGAGGTGCAGGGAATTATTACTGCCGTTCATGGTGACGCTTTCTTCAAGGAAAGCCCATTTGCCGTAGTCAACAATCATATTAACTCCGGTGTAAGGCGTAAAAAAGAAATCATCCCTTATTTTAAAAGCCTTGTTAAAGACAAGGGAACCATGAAATTCCTATAAGCTTAAACTGTTATATGTTTTCTCAGCGCCGGTATCGAAACTTTTATAAACGTTTAGTATTGAATAATAATAAGTTAATCCGATATCCAGCAAAAACTGTCCGTATACTACAGAATCACCGCCTAAAACCCAATTAGCGCCGGCTCCCATTGCAAATCCGTCAAAACCGCCGTACCATTTATTCTGCTGTTCGTTGGAAGCGTTATCATAAACTGTTCTCTGTAATTCCGAACTCAATACGCCGATTTTAACATAAGGCGCAAAACCAACGTCCGGGCGTAATGAAAACTTTATCAGAACCGGTATTGAAACCCAGTCAACAGGCACCTTTGACTCATCGGTGAACTCAGTTCCCTTCGCATCCGTTGTGGAACTGACAAGAGTAAAGTCAATTCCCCTTGAAGACCATCCACAATGGGTCTCAAGTTCTACCCCGTCAATACCTGTCGGAGTGAGCCATGGCATCACAGCGGAGGCATCGGCTAAGACAGGAACAAAGCATATCAATGTTACAATAGAAAGTCTATGCATACCGGTATTCTTACAAGCCGAAATTTAATGAAAGGCCTCCGGAAATCATGCTTTCCTCCGCAAAGCCGCCTTCAACGAATAAACTAAGGACTTTCATGAACTGAACCTTGAGCCCCACAACCCCGGCGACGCCGTAGGGAATCCCAATTCCAAGCCCGTCGTTTGCCCCAAACCTTCCTATTTCTGATTTCCATAGAACGTCAACGAAATATTTTACTCCGGCATAAGGGACAAGCAGAAGTTTGAATTTATTCTTCTCTTCTTTCTTGAGCCTATCTTCCTCTTTTTCCTTCACTTCCTCCTGGAATTGTTTCAACCGTTCCTTTTCCAGTTCCTTTTTCTTCGTTTCAACCAGCGATTGTTTGTTGGACTCGTATATTACGCGGACTTTTACTTTAATAAGTTTTGCAACGAGATTATTAATATTCTCTTCGGCATTTTCCATCAATTCAAAAGTAACGCCTGCCGCGTGAATGATTTTACCGAGAACAGCTTTTCCCTCATCATCTTTTTTCTCAGGCTCAAGCACGGCCTGTGTATCTATGAAGCTTACCGCAGCGGCGTAAACGTCGGCGTCCGTCTTTGAGACCAGTCCTATCAGGACATACCTAACATCCAGTTCCTTGCCTATTACCCTGGCGCATTTCAATCCCGCGCAGCCTTTCTTGTCATATCCTTTTTCTTCAAGAACTTTATCAAGCTCTTCTTTTTCGATAAGTTTAAACATTCCCGATTCAATGATGGACTTCTCAAGACTGCCTGTTATTGAAGTAAGGTCATCTTCCGATATTCCCTCGCCGACAGGCGGTATGAAACAGAGCGGGAGCAGTAGTTCATCAGGGCTGATTTCCGGCTCCGGTATTTCAGGCAGGCCCGTTACGGGCTCGGGCCCTTTTACTTTTCTTTTGAATTTTAACATTATTTCTTTGCTTGCTACAAGAGAGGCTTGTAGTTCAACGTCGCTTGTATTTCCCAGGTACTGGGTTCCTACCTTGGTTATAAGCTGATTATTTGTGTAAATACCTTCGACTCCCAAAACGACTTTTGGCAATACTTTTGTTTCCCCAATAATGCCAAACCTTGCGCCCAGCCCCAATCTTATACCGTCAAAAGTATCTCCAGAGGCAAAATTTTCTGTAGCACCGGACACTTCGTATCTTGATTGAATCTTTCCTATTTTTCCCGTTTATTCAATTCCGAAAGGCCGCGCGGTTGCTTTCAAAGTGTAACCGTTGGACCTATAATTGTATGTGCTGCTTTCTATATCAAGAGGATCATTAGCATTTACTACAGTCATAAGTATATCTTTTCTTTCGGCGCTGTGGCCGTAAACTTTAAAGTCCACCCCCGCTATACCGGTATGTTTCAGGAACGGCATTATTTCCGCCGCAATCAACGGGGATGCCAACACTAACATAATCATTGCCATAATAATTAATGCTCTTTTTCTCATCTTCTTCCTCCTTCAGGCTTCATTTTTCCGATTTAACAAGTTCCTTGTATTTTTTCATCATCAACTTCGTGAACTTCCCGGGCTTGCCGTTTCCGATGGTTTTACCGTCAATCCTCGTAACGGGCATTATTTCAAGAAGAGTGTTAGTTAAGAAACACTCCTGAGATTCATGCAGTTTGTTCTTTTTGAATTTCTTTTCAATAACCTTAATCCCTGATTTTGCCGCCAGTTCAATAACTTCCCTGCGCGTGATGCCATCAAGGGCTCCAACCCCCGGAGGCGGCGTTAGCAGGGTGTTGCCTGCGCTGATGAATATGTTGCTCACGCAACCTTCTGCGACCCAGCCTTCTCTTGAAAGCATGATGCCTTCAAAAGCGTTCTTTGATTTTGCCTCAATACCTGCAATTATGTTATTTAGGAAATTACATGACTTAATTGAAGGGTTGATTGCTTCGGGATGATTTTTCATTGTTGAAACAGTTACCGCATCAACCCCCTTTGAATATATTCCGTCAGTATAGCCTTTGAATTCCTTTACATATACTGCCTGCGTAGGGGATTTGCATAAACCGGGATTTATCCCGGGTTCCCCGGGGCCTCTTGTTACCGTAACTCTTATATAAGCATTTCTTAAGTTATTTAACTTAATTAACTTATATATTATATAATTTAATTTAATAGAATTCAATGGAATTTTCAAGTAAATCTTTTTTGCGGAATTGTGAAGACGTTTAAAATGCTCATCCGGCCTGAATATTTTTTTATTATAGGCGCGAAGTGTTTCAAAAACCCCGTCACCGTATAACAGCCCGTGGTCAAGGAATGATACCTTTGCGTCGCTTTTTTTTAAGTACCTGCCGTTCAAATAAACTATAACGTTTTTCATGTGTAACTCCTCATTTCAAGGCGATAACCAGGGCTTTTGCCTTATCAAGTGTTTCCCTGTATTCATTTTCAGGGTCAGAGTCAGCCACTATACCCCCACCCACCTGAAAGAAGGCATTTTCGCTTTTTAGGATAATGGTCCTGATAACTATGTTTAAATCCATGGAATCGTTAAAGCCAATCCAGCCAATTGAACCCGTGTAAACGTTTCTTTTAGTCGGCTCAAGTTCATCTATGATTTCCATTGCCCTTATTTTCGGGCACCCGGTTATTGAACCTCCCGGAAAGCATGACTTCAGAAGGTCAATGCAGTCATATTTTTTCTTAAGTTTCCCGCTTACGGTTGACGTCATCTGGAACACGGTTGAATATATCTCAAGGTTTTTGTGCTCTTCAACCCTGACGCTGCCGAATTCGCAGGTTTTACCGAGGTCGTTTCTTTCAAGGTCAACTATCATGGAAAGTTCAGCTTCGTCTTTTGGACTTGTCAGGAGTTCCTTTGACAGCAAGTTGTCGTCACTTTCATTTTTACCCCGGGGTCTTGTGCCTTTCATCGGCCTTGTATGGACAGCGCCGTTTCTTACCTTGAGGAATCTTTCCGGTGATGAGCCCACTATGTGGAAATTCCCGGAGTTCAGGTAACAGGCAAACGGGGCAGGATTGACCCGGCACAGTTTTTTAAACAATTCGTAGGGATGGTTCCTGTACTTGATGTTGAACCTTTGTGAAAGATTTACCTGGTAAATGTCGCCCGCGTATATGTAGGAAATGGATTTCCTTACGGCTTTCAGGTAATTCCGCTTATTGAAGTTGGAGTTCATTTTACCTGAAGGTTTAATGCTTTTAGCGCTGATGGTTCTTTTTTTCTTGTTTTTTACATCCAGGATATTCCTGAAACGTTTGATTCCCAGCCTGGCGTTTTTGGCCGCTTTCCTGCTGTCGGTCTCAAGGAAATCAACAGATGAAATCCATGATTTATCGCTTGTCCGGTCGTATATGTAGAGCAATTTGTAAAAGACGAAATAACAATCAGGCATATTCATATCATCAATGGCTTTCCCCGGAAGTTTCTCGGTGAAGCGGCAGAGGTCATAGGAAAGGTATCCTATCCCCCCTGAAATAAAATCAAGGGTATCCGGGCAATTTGCGATTTTATAGGTCAGGATAATTTTCTTTAGAATATTGAAAGGATTGTCTTTAAAAGAATATCGTTTACCGTTTTTCGTGATGTTTATTCTGTCTCCCTTGGATTTGAATATCAGGAATGGATCATAACCGAAGTAAGAGTACCTGGAAAAATGCTGGTTAGTGCCGTTCAGAAGCAAATTACAGTTTTTTGTATCCTTGAAATAGTCGAAGATTTCTTCAATCTTACCTGCCGGTTTTATTTCT
>JAUXDE010000118.1 GCA_030618495.1 Clostridia bacterium | reverse complement strand
CGTCCCCTGCTCCCTCCTCGCCTTCTTTCTCTTCTCCTTCTTCGCCTTCCTCGCCTTCCTCGCCTTCTTTCCCGGTCTTCTCTTTTTCTTCCTTTATCTTCTCTGTTGTCGTTACAATTGTTTCCCTCTGCCTGCTTATCCTGAGAACATTTATCAACCCTTTTATCAAAGAAATCAGAAGTATAAATACAAGAACAGACAGGAAGATAAACAGGAGAGCCTTGAATAATTCTTTCTTACTTACAAAATCCCAGAACTTCCCCTGTTCTTCCTCAGGCCTGATAAAAGGCTGCCTTGAAACAATACACTTGTCACCCCTGTCAAAATTTATATTCAAAAGGTCTATTACCACGCTTTTTATCGTGCCTGCCAGTTCGTCAGATACTTTTTCGTCAAGGATGACGGTAACGGAAATGCTTTTGATAAAAGACTCAGGCAGTTTGATAATCTTTTCATACTCCCTGTCCATACCGACATTCTTGGGTTTCTTTATTCCCTCCTCTTCGCCGACTTTTTTCTTCATGGGCACCCCGGGCATTGAAACCGGCTCTTCTATTTCAGCCTTCTTCTGAACCCATTTTTCCTTTTCAATCTCAGTTCTTCCGACATCCAGGTCTACCGAAATTATTGTCGTAAAATTATCATTGCCAAGTATATTGCGCAGAACCCCGGTTACTCTCTCTTCCAACCCTTTTTCAATTGATATCTTCTGGTTGAATATTGATATGTAATCAAATTCCATGTTTTCAGCAGGCATGGCTGTTCCTGCAGATAGTAACATTATGAATAGTGTTATTATTGTTAATTTCTTTATCATTCCTGTTTCCCGCTTTTTTGTTTTCCCTGAAAATTACTGCCTAAAACTTCTTCGATAGTATACATATATTATGCAATTATGTCAATTTCTGTTTTAAGTGACTGGCTTTCCGGCAGTTCCGGATGATTGGCTGAAACATTACTTCGCAGAAGTTGATTTTAAGTTCATTTTTTCCTTTATCTTCTTAATGAGTCTTAATGACTGGGAGTGACCGGGGGTTATTTTTAGTAGTTTTTCAAATTCTACCAGGGCTTTTTTCCATTCACCCTTTTGATAGTAACCTAACCCCGTGCCATAGTACTGCGTCATCTTAACCTTGCTTCTTTCCTCATCAGACATGCTCATCATTTTTTCAGCTTTCTTTATGAGGTTCAAGGACGGCTTATGCGTTGCATTGAGCTTCAATATTTTTCTTAATTCTTTTATTGCCTTCTCGTACTTATTTTCTCCGAATAAGGCGACCGCCCGGGCATAATGCTTCTTCATTCTTGCCAGCCTCTTCTGAGCTTCGTCCTTTATCTTCTTATCCTTCTCTTTTTCCTCATCATACGTCGGACCTTCTTTAACCTGCTTCAATTGATTTATTATATGATTTAATTCGGCTACGTCCACAAGCGCCTTAAACTCGCTGACAACCTCTTTCAGGAAGAAAATCTTATCTTCTGTCTTCAGGTATTTCTCAATCTTCTTGTAATATTCCATTGCTATATCTAATTTTTCCCCGGCTATTTCCTTATCGGTTTTTCTGACGGGCCTTTCAAGGAAAATATCCACCTTGTCAAGATACCTGCTCAATTCCCTGTTGTCCGGGTTAAGTTCAAACACCTTTTTCCATGCATCCTTTGCCCTGCCGGTATTACCCATCAGGTAATAAGCCGACCCCAACCTCATATAGGCGGTGATGTTATCCTTTTCAATCTCAAGAACTTCATTGGACTCGCTTATTGCCAGGTCATACTTATTTTCATACAGGTATGACAGCGAGCGGAACAGTTTTTGTTCAACGATGTTTATTCCCTCGCTCAATTTCTCCTTCCTTGCCTGGTCGGGGAAATCCCTTATTACTATCTTATGAACCTCTGTTATCCTATCGTCTTCAGGATAAACCTCGGTAAGGTACTGGAATATGTTTATAGCGAGTTTTTTGTCATTATTACAGTAATACACTATACCCCTGCGAACCAGGTCGCCCCTCTTGTCTATTCTTATCTCCATGGAAATAATCTTAACAAACCTGTTTAATTTCTGGCTGAAGCCCTCCATAACCTTATCCGACGGGTCCAGTATCCTTGCTATATCAAGTTTTCTCAGGGAAGTGGCGTACAGTCCGTTCTTGCACAGTTTCTTGGATTCAAGATAGTAATCCCCCGCTTTCTTTTTGTTCTCCTCCTCCATTGTAAGCCCCATCAAATGCTTTCTCCTGGCAACTTCAGCGTCAATCATGGAAAGTTCAGCGTCATATTCCTCCCTGAAATCCTGCACCACGCTGCCGAATCGGGTAGTTAACGCCACCCTGTGCGAACCCAGCGTACTGCTTAGCCCTGAGAGCGGGAATATAAAGGAATAGTCCACTTCAAGCAACTGCCCGAACCTGTATCCAGCTCCGAAAGTGAGGTTCCTGTAACTCCTTGAACCAAGACCGACCCCGCCTCTCACAGCTATTGTCTTTAAATTGAACCATTTTTCAACGCCCGCAAGAAGCCTTAAATCATTATTCCTGTAGAACACGTCGGCGACAACGTTGAAATCCCTTGTCCTGTTCCTGAAAGCGAATCCTCCCCTTATTTTCATTGGAACCGTGGTAATTCCCTCCGTGACTTCTCCAAATGAAGTATCAGGCCGGTTCAAATCGCTTATGGATATTCCCACCGAATAATACCTGTTGAGCCTGTAAAGGACTCCCATGTCACAACTGAACCATGCCCTTGAAAGCCCTTCGTTAAACACCGGGTCCGCCTCACCCGTAGCCACTCCGTTATCATTAAATGAATCTTCGATATCGCTGTTTTTAGTATATGATTTTACCAGCAGTTTTAAATTAATACCAAACGAAACGGTTTTTTTCATCTCCCTGTTTTTTATCAACCTCTTGCCGAAAGATACCAGGAACGTGTTTTCACCGTACAGGCCGCCCAGGCTTGTATTCAGCCAGCCGGCCCCGAAGGTTCCTATCTTATTTACCGGGTTGACGTAGCCCATATAAACGTTGGAAATATCGCTATCGTCATCCAGCCCGAGATGAAGCTTTGCGCCGGAGCAGTCAAATTCCTTCCTGGGCAGGAATCCAAGCCCCGCAGGATTATAATATATGGAACTGGCGTCATCGCAGAGCCCCGTAAACGCGTTGCCCATGCCGATTACCCTCGGAGATACTCCCGTATCCTCAAATTCCGCGCAGACGTTGCCAACAGGCTGCGTCAAGAAGAAAAACAATAGTAATAATAGTAAAAATCTTTTCATTTCCATCCTTATTTTGCCAGAACAACAGTCCCTATATACACATCAGGGCCAACTTCAATCTGGTATATGTATATCCCGGCGGGCACCACTATCTCCCCGTCCTCATAAGTTCCATCCCATTTTACCGATGTTATTTTATTCGCTTCTACTGTTGCACCCACATCTAAAGAGCTAACAAGAGCGCCGTTAATATCAAATATTTTTGCAAATGGCTGTTTGCCCTCATAGGGGTATTCATATTGAATAAAAACATTATCATTTCTATGGTCGCCATTTGGAGTGAAAATGTGAGGCCATACTTTATGAATGGTCAGTTTCTTTATTACATTCGCAACTTTTACCATGTAACTGCCAATGCGCTTTGACTTTATGGATACGGTTCTTGACTCCTCGTTTATTTCCCCGCCTATTCTGATCCACTCCTTCCCGTTGTGCCAGAACAGCGCAAGACAGGTTTTTTCTTCGGAATCTATTGCTGCAGCAGAAAACGCGCTTGCCGCCTCTTCCGGCTTATACGTAAAGATAATCCACGACTTATTCTTCTTGAAACTAAATTCCTTAACAGGCTCATCGTAGTCCGTTAACGCCACAAACTTAAATGACTTGATTACCTCTCCCGAATCCACACTTATGTCTTCAACGATTCTTATCTTAAGGTCCTCATTGAATTCATTTGAATCCCCGTAGAGGACCCCGCTTACGGACTTGGGAATGACCAGCCTTGTATAATCCCCGTTACCGGCAAGGGCAATAATATTCTCATCCATACTGGTATCAATTATCATAGAATCCATGCTCGGGTTAAGCGACTCGTCAATAGCAACCACCTTGTAATAATAAACGGCGCCGCTAATATCCTTAGTGTCAACCCATACGGTTAAATTCTTTGGCACGGTGGGCGTCGATCCCATCAATTCAAACGCGCCCTCAACCTTTTCACTGCGCCTCCATATATTGTAACCCAGAAGGTCATCGCACTTAGTCTTATCCTCGTTTATCACAACGTGTTTCCATTCAAAC
Organism: Clostridia bacterium; assembly: GCA_030618495.1. GTDB lineage: Bacteria > UBA6262 > WVXT01 > WVXT01 > JAUXBS01 > JAUXBS01. Next base: position 277 of record JAUXDE010000118.1, on the reverse strand, counting down.
GTTATGTTCTTCCTGTCATTGAACAGAACGCCTTTGAACCCTATAACCTGCTGGGGAGGCATTGCCTCCGTTTTTACCCTTGCAATGTTGGATATATTCGACCAGTTGCGGCTACCGAACAAGACATCATAAGATTTATGAGATTCAGGATCGTCAGCGGTTTTCAGCGCAAACCAGTACCAGCTGTCGCTCTTCAGTCCCGTTACCGTCACACTCAACCTGTCTCCCGGAACTGATTCAAATGCGTTCGGAGTAGCCGTGGTTGAAACACGTATAA
>JAUXDE010000104.1 GCA_030618495.1 Clostridia bacterium | reverse complement strand
CGGGGAAACAATGGTTAATACATAATCCAATAATTAGGTACGTGTCCCCATAATTCCAATAACGGAGGGTATTAAAATGGATTCACGTCACCTGACGCATGATGAAGTGCCTGACCTTGCAATTGAAAGGCTCGGGCCCGCAAAAATAATTTCACCCCTGGCGAAAAGGAAATGTCATTTTATTGAAGATAATGAAAAAATCCTGATGTACTCGCATGCCAGGCACCTGGCGGACTACAAGAAATCAGGAAAGGATGTCCCCGGGTATGAAAGGGCGGGGCCGAGGAAAAAGATATATTTTAACCCGCCGGAACTCAACTGCGGGATAGTTACGTGCGGCGGATTGTGCCCCGGGCTTAACGATGTTATAAGGGCGGTGGCGCTTGGCCTGCTGTGGCAGTACAAGGTTAAGAACGTGTATGGTTTCATGTACGGTTATAACGGGCTTTCTTCCAGGCCTTTTAAGGAACCAATCCTGATAACGCCCGGAATCGTGGATGAGATACACTTGAAGGGCGGCAGTATTCTTTCGTCTTCAAGGGGCCCGGAAGACCCGGTGGACATGGTTGACAGCCTGGTTAAGAGAAACATTAAGCTGTTATTTACCATAGGGGGCGACGGGACCCTCAAGGGCGCCAGGGACATAGTTGCTGAAATCAAGAAGAGGAAGCTGGAAATAAGCGTCATAGGGATTCCCAAGACGATAGACAACGACATCTCGGGTATTGAGAGGACATTTGGTTTCGTGACGGCGGTTGAGGATGCGCGTTCCGCCATTCTCTCGGCGCACGAAGAAGCCAAGGGGGCGTGGAACGGAGTGGGGCTGGTAAAACTGATGGGAAGGGATTCCGGTTTTATCGCGGCTTACACGACGCTTGCAAACAGTGACGTTAATTTTTGTTTCATACCGGAGAACCCTCTCAAGTTAGAAGGGAAGGGCGAGTTCCTGGCGAGGCTTGAAAAAAGGCTGGATGAGAAACATCATGCCGTTATTGTGATTGCCGAAGGGGCGGGCCAGGACCTGCTGAAGGATAACGGTGATGAAAAAGACGCTTCGGGAAACGTCAAGTTAAAGGATATAGGTATTTTCCTCAAGGATAGGATTAATAAGCATTTCAAGGGCAGGAAAAAGAAAGTATCCATAAAGTACATAGACCCCAGTTATATCATACGTAGCCTGCCTGCAAACTCACAGGATTCATCGTTCTGCCTGGTACTGGGCCAGAACGCGGTTCATGCCGGCATGGCCGGCTGTACCGACATGGTGGTTGGTTACTGGAACCAGTACTTTACGCATATTCCGTTGTCTCTTGCTACGATGAAAAGAAAGAAGATTAATCCCAAGGGGCACCTGTGGCAGACCGTTCTTATCACAACCGGCCAGACGAAATAGGGAAGATAATGCCGTCATTCGTACCTTAAAGCATCTATGGGGTTCAAGAGGGATGCCTTCCTGGCGGGCCATAATCCGAAGAATAATCCTATCCCCATGGAAAAGAAAAAGGCGAGGATGACCGAACCTGCGGATACCTTTAAGACCCAGCCGGCGATTTCCGCAAGCCCCAGTGATATGCCGATTCCCAGCAGTATACCCAGTATACCGCCCGCAAGGCAAATAACCACGGATTCAATTACGAACTGCAGGAGTATGTCCCTGTTGTTTGCGCCTATTGCTTTTCTCAGGCCTATCTCGCGGGTCCTTTCCGTTACGGAAACGAGCATTATGTTCATGATACCGATACCGCCGACCAGCAGGCTTATAAAGGCAATGGAACCGAGCAGCCAGGAAAATGTTTTCACCATTGAGGAAACCGCTTCGCGGATTTCTGCCATGTTCCTTACTTCTATGGAATCTTCCTTATCGGCGGGGATATTGTGCCTCATGACAATTAATTCCCGTATTTCCTCTCGTACTGTTTCGATTTCGTTTTCATCCGAAACTTCAACGTCTATGTAATCAACGAATTTCTTTCCCATGAGGCGGTACATGGCGGTGTTCAGCGGGATTACGATTTCATCGTCCCTGTCCCTCCATCCGGTTGCGCCTTTTTCGGGCAGTATTCCTATTACCCTGAAGTTTATCCGGTTTATCTTGATATATTCCCCTATGGGGTCTTCGTCCTCAAAAAGTTCGGTGGCAACGGTTTTCCCCAGCAGGGCGATTTTTGAACGGGTAAGCGTCTCGGTTTTACTGAAGAACCTTCCTTCCGTCGGTTCGGCAGCCCTTATGTAAGCGTAGTCCGGTGTTACACCGGTAACTCTTGTACTCCAGTTCCTGTTGCCGTAAACAGCCTGTCCCCTGCCCGAGACGTTCGGGCTCACTCTTTTCACGGAAGGGATTTTCCGTATTGCTTCGGCATCCGCTATTGTGAATTTTGTAATACTGCCGGATTCAACGGCGCCCCTGTGGAACTTGCGCCAGTTGGGTCGTACGGTCAGCAGGTTTGAGCCGAGTGAGGCAAAGCTCTTCTTCATATCCTCCTTTGCCCCGGTTCCCATCGCAAGCATGGCGATAACGGCTGCTACCCCGATGAGAATACCCAGAATGGAGAGCAGGGAGCGGACCTTGTTGGAAAAAAGTGATTTCATTGCCTGGATGAAATAATTCCTGATACGGTAAAGGGCAAATCCATGAACTTCCGGACCTTCCGTTATTTCGGCGCTGTCACTTATCCGTTTCGGGGGCTTGGCGGAAGTATATTCATCGGAGACAATCCTGCCGTCAAGGAGCTTAATTATCCTGTTTGCCTTTTCTGCGAGTATTTTTTCATGGGTCACCATGATTACGGTGATACCCGAATCATTTAATTCATGGAGGGTCTTTAAAATCTCACCGGCGGATACAGAATCCAGGTTTCCGGTCGGTTCGTCCGCAAGTAATACTTTCGGGTTCTTTACCAGCGCCCTGGCGATGGCAACGCGCTGTTTCTGTCCGCCCGAGAGTTCGTTGGGATTGTGGTTTATCCGGTCTCCCAAGCCCACCCTTTTAAGCAGTTCATCGGGGGCAGAAGAGTTCCTGTTTCCCGGATCCGGCGAATACACCAGCGGCAGGGCAACGTTTTCTTTTGCGTTAAGCTTTGGCAGGAGGTTGAACATCTGGAATATAAAACCAAGATATTCGTTACGAAGCGCTGCGAGTTTTTCACCGGAAAGCGATGAAACCTCCTTGCCCTGCAGTCGGTAAGAGCCTTTGTCGGGTGTGTCCAGAAGGCCCAGGATGTGAAGGAGCGTTGATTTACCGCTTCCCGAAGGGCCCATGATGGCTGTGAATTCACCGTCCGGTATTTCAAGGGAAACATTTCTCAGGGCATGAACGTCAAATTCCCCTATACGGTATGTCTTGTTGATGTTATTTAACTGAATCATTTTACTTTTTTTTAGTCCTCATCCCCGGGAAGCCCCTGAAGCTCCTTGCGCGCGGTTCCCTTTTCCTCTCAGGGCTGATGATAACCGAATCGGACTCTTCAAGCCCTGAGACGACTTCCACGTTCCTCCCGTCGTCAATTCCCGTACTGATTTCCCTTTTTTCGGGTTCTGATTGTTTTGTTTCTATCATTACGTATTTAATGTTCTTTTTTTCTTTCACGGCGTTTAAGGGCAGGAGCAGTATATCCTTTTTATCCGTCACTGTTATCTCAACGTCAGCGCTCATCCCCGAGCGAAGGATTTCAAGCGCCCTGTGCAGCAGTATGTCGACGCGGTATATCGTTACATTGTTGATGACCTGTGATTCATAGGCGATGTGCTCGATCCTGCCGCGCATCTTCATGTCCGGGTAAGCGTCAAGCACAATTCTGACTTTCTGGTTGGGTTTCAATTTTCCTATATCCGTTTCGTCAACCTCCGCCTTAATAATCAGGTTGTCCGCCATTACCAGTATGGGCTCCTGGGCGCTCACGGTCTGGCCGGGTTCTATGCCCCTCTTGATAATAAAACCTGAAAGCGGGGCAACGATGGGGGTGGGCTTGTAGGCGTCCTCCCATTTCTCTTCCTCACCATTTGCCCTGGCGGCGTCAAGCAGCGCCGCGCGGTCAAGGGAACTCATCCATGCGAGGATTTCCCCCTTCCTGACTTTATCTCCCTCTCTGACAAGTATGCTTTCAACCCTGCCGGCAAAAGGCGGTTTGATCTCCAGCCGGTTTCTTGGTTTTACCGTACCGTTGGCCGAGACTGACTGCGTGATTGAGCCGTAGCGCGGGTTCTCAACCGTGTAACCGACATCACTTTTGCGGTTCTTTCTAAGGAAAAGCACTCCTGATACAGAAATGATTATAATTACCGGTAATATCAATTTCTTAAGTTTCATTATTCCTCCCTGCCCAGCGTTCTTTTCCAGGCTGCCCCCGCGAGGAAAGCGTTATGCCGGGCATCAAGCAGTGACTTCCTGGAACTTATGAATTCGTTTTCTATTATATTCCATTCCTGGTAAGATGTGAGGCCGTTTATGTACCTCACCATGGTTATCTTTGCCCTTTCCTGTGAAGCCAGGAAATATTTTTGCCTGACCCTGACGTTTTCAGCGGCATCAACGAACTTATTATAGATATCTTCAAGGTTAAATATAACTTCCTGTTTTGTACTGATGAAATTTTCTTCCGATTTTGCCTTATTCACTTTTGCAATTTTTACATTTATTATTTCCCTGCCGCCCGTAAAGAACGGGTATGAGATATTAACCCCCATGTTCCACCAGTCCCTGTCAGGGGGCCAGCTGCTGCCGGCTTTTGAGGAACTGCCGCTCAGGGAGACATTGGGGTAGTAATCAGCCCTGCAATATTTCAGGTTATGGATTGATGAGTCAACCATATATTTTGCTATCAGGTAATCGGGAACATTAACGAGCAGTTCCCGGAAGGGCGGGACTACTTCCGGGAGGCAGGTGTTAAACGTTCCGGTCACTGCTATGACCTTAAAAACATCCCTGCCCATTTCCTTTAAGAGCCCTGATTGCCCGACCTTCATGTTTCTCTGCGCTCTTGAAAATTCGTACTCCGACTGGTACAGGTCCGCCTCTGAGCGGAGGTACGCCCCCTTGTCCTCCCTGCCCGCTTCGTAACGGAGCTTGACAATCTCGCTGTTTTCCTTTCTCCTTGAAAGTATCTCCTCCGAAAGGGAAATCATTTTCTGGGCGTAAAGGAGACCGGCAAAGGCAGTCTTCAAATCGTATACAGTATTGGAGACGGTCCTTTTATATCTTGATTTTTCAGCCATGAATTCAGATTTTTGCTTTTTAAGCGTGCTAAGGTTCCTGAAGCCGGTGAATAAAGGGATACTTGCGGAAATTCTGTAATTTATTTCCTCCGTTGCATTCATGTCTTCTGCAAGGGATTCGAGGCTCATCACGGAACTGGACCTGCCCCATCCCGCGCCTGCGGAAAGACGCGGCAACAGGTTGGTATAAGCGTTCCAGTAGGAAAGTTTTGCTGATTCAAGGGATTTTCCCGCGGAAATAATTCTGGGATTCTTTTGCCTGCCTTCCGAAAAGACATTGTCCCATCCAAGAGTTTCACCCGAAACGGATGCGGCGAGGAGGATAATGAAAGCCAGCGTAAGTAATATATTTCTTCTTATAATCATTTAAATACTTAGACGTTTGAAAAATCTAAAAAGTTACATTTTATTTAGACCCGGCGGACCGGACTTGATTATGGTTAAGGAAGGCGTTTTCTGCTCGCCGGAATATAAGCAGGAATAAATAAATTAACCAATAATATAAAGCACAACACTTCTTAATGCAATTCACGAAAAAACCTTAAGAATTTGCGGGATATCGCATATCTTAGTATTTCATAATTTCAAAATTGATTGACAACCCGGATGTTATTATATGTGATTACTTACATATAATTAAA
>JAUXDE010000098.1 GCA_030618495.1 Clostridia bacterium | reverse complement strand
CCGGATATCCACCCGCATACCTGAAAACGAGGAGCAGGCGCTTAATTGGATAAAAAACAACACGGACAGGTCGGCAAGACTGCTTTACGAGGATGACTACTTCAATCCCCTGCCGTCATTACTGCCATTATTCGTGAAAAGGGAACTGATTGGAGGCCTTTATCCGAAGGTTTTCCTCAAGCACGGCTTTGCCCAGTTTAACCACCGGGGTATATTCGGTAAGAGCCACGAAGAATTATCCCTTAGCCGGTTAAGGAATTACATTGAACATTACAATATTAAATGGGTTTTCTGCTTCTCACCGAAAGCAAAGGAACTGTTTGACAAATACCCGGCTTACATAAAGAAAATCAGGTCCATGAAAACCATCGCCATTTATGAGGTTATCAGGAAACCGGACTTCTTTCTTAAGGGTAACGGAAGAGTTACAGCCGGCTACAACAGGATAAAGGTAAGTAAGGCCACGGGGCCTGAAGTAATACTGAAATACCATTGGCTTGAAACCCTGAAAACAGAACCTGAACTTGAAATAGAAGAGTATAAAATCCTTGATGACCCGGTTGGATTCATAAAGGTCCATAATAACAACGTAACGGAATTCTTAGTTTACAACGCTTACTAGTGTAGTGTTACTAACATATCTTTACATATGCTGGAAGTATTTTGATTTAGCGTCAAGGAACGAAGAGTGAGAATACTGTACGTATGTGAACGATACACTAGTTCCGGTACTTTGCGCTGAGTTTACCTGCGGCTTCTTCATCCAGAATAATTGTCAGATCCTTATGATGCATCATCAGAGAGGAAGGTATATCTGAAGTCATAGGCTCTTCAATTGTTTTAAAAACAGCATTGGCCTTATGGGCTCCGCATGCAAGTAGTATTATTTTTCCCACTTCTAGAATAGTACCCATCCCCATCGTTATTGCCTTCTTGGGAACATTGTCAACACTGTTGTTAAAGAACCTTGAATTATCTTTTATAGTTCTTGGAGTGAGGGCTATCTCCCTGGTCCTTGAATCCTGCTGTGATCCCGGCTCATTGAATCCTACATGCCCGTTAGTACCCACCCCCAGTACCTGTAGGTTTATGCCCCCGGCATTCTTTATCTTTGCTTCATATTCGGAACAGGACTTTTCGACATCCTCCACTGTACCGTCAGGGATAAAGATGTTTTCAGGTTTTATATTAATATGATTGAACAGGTTTTCATACATGTAGTAGTAATAGCTGTCCTTGTCGGTTTTGTGCAACCCGAGGTACTCATCCAGGTTGAAGGTTACAACCTCCGAGAAGCTAAGCCCGTCCTCCTTGTAGGTTTTAACCAGTTCCTTGTATAATCCCATGGGGGTGCTTCCCGTTGCCAGTCCGAGTACTGTTTCGGGCTGTTTCTTGATTATTTCTGTTATGATTGCCGCCCCGCGCTTACTCATTTTTTCAAAATCCTTCTCGATTATAATATTCATATTTTATTCTCCTATTTTTATAGTTTTTATCGGCACGTTACATCCCTTAACTTTTATAAAGGGTTTCATCCCGTCCAGGTTTCTTCCGGAAAATACTGCAGAAACCTCTAATTCCTCTCCAGGAAGCAGGCTTACGTAATTTTCTTCCCAATAAACCGGTACAACCGGTTCCCCGCCCTGCCCTTTTGTCACATCGAGCTGAACGAAAAAGGCAATGTTTTCCGATGGATTCCTGATTGAAACTTCCACCTTATTTCCCTCATCAACTTTTTTCAATACACCCTTGACGTCTAATTCCACTTCCGGCAGTTCTGCAAGGCCCTTGAAATCAGCCGGTGAATTATACATATACTCCGCTTCGTCAGCAAACGGTGAAAAGGCCTCGGCTTCCTTCATTTCCTTTAGTTTAAATAATTCGTCTTCCAGCCCTATTTTCATAGTGCTGTTTTTCGACAGGCAATAGAAGTTGGATGATACAGGTTTTCCGGAATCTTTCAGTTCAAGTTTCAGAAAGAAGACCTGCGACAGGTCTTGAGGCATATCTATGAAAAATGCCCTGTTGCTGCTGTCTTCTCCGGCATCAACCGTTACTGTTTTTGAATATTTCCTGGATGCGTCAATATTGTAGATGTCAGCAGATACTTTTAGTCCCTTAAAATCCTTGTAATAACTGTTTACAACTACCACGGAATTATCATCGTAGGAAAATTGCGCATGAAGCGGCTCACATGCCTCCTGAGTGCCGTAGAACGCGCCTCCCGGGAGAAGGTAATGGTCAAACAACTGCCAGCATACTGACGGCCAACTGGCGTTGTACATCCAGTTTATTATCCCGGTTGAAAGGTACTTGTTCCTGCCCCATGCCTCGAACAGTCCCCTTGCAGCATCGTAATTCATAAGCTGCGATTTTGCGCAGTAATCCTCAATGCCCGATGCTTCTCCATACTGCGTTTTCACATAAAAGGTATTTGCTTTAAGGTCCCTTGGCCTCGTACTCGAGTGGTAGAACCAGACGTCGTTTATAGGCCATAATTCATCTTCGTGCAGCATCTTTCTCATGCTTTCAACACGTGGGATAGTGGCTCCCGGCCCCTCTTCCGTGGCAAAGCCGAAAGCTCCCCCGGCATTATTGTTGAAGTAATAGTAAGCGGGAGGCACGTAATCATAGGGGCCGTACATCTTGACACCTGTTTTGCCCGTTATCTCGCTCTTTCTGTCAGTGGCAGAAGATGTATAAGGCCTTGTCGGGTCATATTCCTCGTGTATTTTTATATACCTTTTTTCCAGTTCCGGCCTCGGGGGCTTGTCACTACCGTACATCCATGCAAAAATACAGGGATGGTTCCTTAACCTCAGTATAACCTCCCTCCAGTAATCGACCGCGATGTCCATGCTTGCCTTTCCGTATATTCCGCCGTATTCATCGCAAGGTACATCCAGGTAATGGTCCCATTCCCAGTGACAGGTCCAGCCTGCCAGTACCAGTATCCCGAGTTCGTCGCATTTATCGTACAGGAAGTCCTTACCCCATATCCCTTCAACGCGAATAGTATTGAGGTTCATGTTCTTTGCATACCTGACTTTTGCTTCGACAACCTCATCCCTGTTTTCAAGCATCAGGTCGTCCGTCCATCCGCCACCTCTTATCAGTACTTTCTTCCCATTGATGTTGAAACCCCTGTACCCCTTGTCGTTAAAGAAGGACGATACTTCACGAATCCCGAAATTCGTACTGTTTGCATCCGATACTTCATCATTGACTTTTAACAGCAATTCAAGTCTGTACAGGTTTTGCGGCCCGACATTATTGGGCCACCATAACTTCGGGTCTGATATGATGAGTTGGCTGAATTCTTCGGGCTTGAAGCTTACGAGTTTCGTTTCCCCGGAGTTTATCTCAATTTCCTGCGAGAACGTTATACTGCCAATCCTGCCTTCGAGCTTCCCGTTCAAAATATTCTGGCCTGCATTGTACACTTCTGCCGTGACACTCAGCCGGGCAGTGTCATACGATGGCAGGTCCAGGTCAGTGACTACGAACGGATGCCTTATCACTCCTGAGCCCGTTGCCCTTACGTACACATCTTTCCATATCCCTATATTGTTATCCGGCGGGAACGGATTCCAGTCAACGAAACCGATAGACAGGTCGCCCGGTTTAATGGGAAAGACCTTTATGGCAAGAAAATTCTTACTTTCATATGAGATTATATCCGTTACGTCGAGTTTGAAAAGTTTATAGACACCCTCAATTTCTTTTTTTCCGGCAACGAGTTTGCCGTTCAGCCATATATCAGCCTTATAAATAATACCATCCAGGTGCAGCCATATTTTTTTATTTTTATAATTTTCAGGGAGATGGAACTCAGTACGGTACCACCACGGTTTTTTGAACATTTTTTTTGAAATATTCTTCATGTTCTTCCCGACATATGGGTCAGGTACAGCCTTATGCTTTACCAGCACGGACATTACGGTTGACGGCATATCCGTTTTATACCAGTCCTCTCCCGGCACAAAATCACCGGCTGAAATGACTTTTCCGCATTTTTTCTCCTTTGCGGATGATTTTATAAACCAGTTTTCTTTTAACAGCATTTTTTTCTCAGAGCTGTCGGAACTTGCCTTTACCGCCCTGACGCTATTAACAAAAAATGCAAAGGATCCAATAACTATAACAGTAAGCACAAAAAACGATTTATGTTTCTTAATTATATTCAGCATTTTACCAAACATTAACGTTCTCCTTTCTGCAAACCAAAAACCTTTTTATATTATTTTCGCTATACTATCTTCAACGTTTTCAAGGTCAACTATATTAATGGGTGACCATGTGTATGGTTCAATCTTTTCCTCTTTTATGGTGTTTCTTATTACAGTCCTCATTAGTATCTTTCCCATTTCAACGGGATTTGTATCAAGGGTTGCAGTAAGATGTTCCTCTTTAATGGCTTCGAAGGCGGCCTGGCTTCCGTCGGTTCCAATCGTAAATACCTGCCCGGTCATGCCGTTTGATTTTATCGCATCCGACGCTCCCAGCGCCATTTCATCGTTTTCACCCCAGATTGCATCTATGTCAGGATGTTTTTTGATTAACTTCCTGGTTATGTCCCTTGCCTTGATTCTTCGCCATTCACCGCATTCAGTTGAAACTACACTTACATTTGACTCTTTTATAACTTCAAAGAAGCCTTCCTTCATCTCTATCGAGGCAATTTCCGGGAATCCTTCTATAACTGCCACCTTTCCCCTGTTCCTTAATATTCTTATTAGATACTTTGCAACCTTCCTTCCTGCGCCCCTGTGGTCAAAACCCGTGTAGTTTACGACCTTGCCAAGGGGTATTACGGAAGGTGTATTAAATATGAATGCCGGGATTCCTGCCCTGCTCAATTCCTCCACTTGCAGTCTGAAGTCCACTCCCGCCATGGAGGAAATGGCAACCGCATCTATTTTATTCTTAATAAAACTTTTAGTAATTTTTATGTGGTCCCTGTTCTTGAGATTTTTCTCATAAATCTCTATGAACAGCCTGATATTCCCCACGTCATCTATTACATTCTTCATACCCTTGATAATATAGGAATAGAACGGGCTCTTCGTTACAGTCGGCCTGCAGAAGGCAAAGTTGATAACATCCTTGGCAGATCCCAGGGATGTGCATATCCTGTTCCGGCCCTCTTCTTTCGCAAGGTAAAGCGCCTTGTCGGCCCTGTCAATGAGCATTGACTTATAATTGGCATTACCCGGGTAGGATGACACTCCTCCGCTTATGGTTATCTTCCCCCGGTCACTCTTTCCATAGAAATTGTACTGGGCAACTTTTTTACGTATCCTTTCAAGCAGGAATACCGCCTGGTTTCTCTTGGCATAGGGGAGTATCAGGCAGAACTCATCACCACCGTACCTTACAGGGATATCATACGAACGCACGCTTTTCCTTAATATACCCGCAATTTCCCTTAACACAGCATCTCCCCTGGGATGCCCGTTTGTGTCATTATACTTCTTAAAATGGTCAATATCGATCATTGCTATGGAAACCGGGTACTTGAAACGCTGAGCCCTCAACAGCTCTTTTGTAAGCGCCTCATGGAAGTACTTATGATTATAAAGACCGGTTAGTCCATCCATGTTAGAGGATTTTTTTAATTGTTCAATTCTTTCATGCAGGGATTCATCATACAGATTGCAGGATGCCAGGTGGCTTATGCAAGGCATCAGGTTCATTACACTGCTATCCGGATGCTTGCTTTTATTGTAGTAGAATACAACTGCTCCTTCAACATCCTTTCCCTTGAAGGGGGTTACGATTAAGGAGTTAATACCGGTTTGTTTGAGCTTCTTTAAACCGGCGCTTCGGTTTAAATTGTCGATTACCAGGAGTTCTTTTTTCTTTAGGGCTGATTTAACCGCAGGAGCTGTAATGTCCGTGAGCTTGAGCTTCCTTTGCCCTTCAAGGAGTTTATCCAGGGCCGGGGAGTTTATGTCCTGAGTTTTGTCATTGCTCATTGTTTTCACGGATATCAGGGGAGTCTGGGATACCCGGCTAAGTGTTGAAAAAACGTTCTTATTTGTTCTTTTCATTTTTATAAGATTCCTGAGTGTAGTGTTACTAACATAGCTTTGCGTCTGCTGGAAGTATTTTGCTTCAGCGTCAAGGAACGAAGAGTGAGAATACTATACTGCTCTGTGAATGATTACACTATAT
>JAUXDE010000168.1 GCA_030618495.1 Clostridia bacterium | reverse complement strand
TACCCCGGACTCTCTCTTCTTTATCTTTAAATCCCCGCCAACGGTTATCTTCGCAACAATGCCGTGTCCCATGCCATCATCAACCCTCAGCTCCCAATCACCTTCCCTGTCAGGGAAGAACAGGAACCTTCCGTTTTTATCGGTTAATCCCTGCTGGAATTCCTCATCGCTGTCCGGGCAATAAACAACCGCGTCACTGTATGTGAAAAGACTGCCATCAGCGTACATTACCTCAACACCTATTCCTTTATCAAATACATTTCTGTCAAAAACCTTTTTATACCCTTTCCCATCATCGACTTCCACCTTCCACTTGCCCCCGGTGTCGGGATAGAAGACAAAATTACCATTTGCATCCGTGTATCCGGACTGGAACTCCTCTTCCGGATTTTCGGGGGAATATATCCTGATGCCGCAATTTACCATTGGTTTCCCCTCGGCATACCTGGCTTCCACCATTATTCCGCCTTCGATTTCAGTGTGAACAACACTGTGAGAAAAACATAAACCGCTTGAAAACACCAGCAGAAACAGGCACGGCAGTACATAAATTAATCCTGTTTTACGTAAAATGTTAATGAACATCCCTTCCCCTTGTATTCAGCCGTAACCAGGTACTTGCCGGCTTTTTTAATTTTTAAAACAGCAGTCCCATCATCCTTCGTCCTTAAAGTAAAATTCTTTTTAGACCTTGAATCATAGACTTTCACCGTCACTATGAGAGTTGATTTCAGGGGCTTATCCCTGTAAATCAATTTCAAGGGCAGAGAATCCTTTGGTTTTAGCGATGAAATCGCTTTCTGCGGGACAATCTCGAATATGTGCCCCAGCTCATATGAGAATTCCTTTTCGGTTATGTTCCCAACGGTTATTATGGACTTTGCGCAGGTCAGCGGTTCCTTCATTGGCGGCTTCACCAGCAAGAATGCTGCCGTGTAAGTGCCGGTACCATCAAAAACCACGCTGCCAGAGCGAATTTTCTTCTCAGAGGTCGTGGTGAAGGTACTTATGCTTCCGTCATAGGATATGATTTTCGCATCCGATATTAGCCTATCCTTTATGGCAAAGGTACTCTTCGGAAAATAATGCCCGTTACACAGAAATACCCTCACTTCCTCCCCTGGTAAGGGGAAGAAGTTATCAAAATCAATCCAAGAGTAGTGACAAAAAGCGGTTCCTGTTACCAAAAACGATAACATAAATACAGAAATCAATATTTTTTTCATATTTACTTTATTATATCATATTTATTCTTTAGAATCTATACATCAGGCTTACGCTTGACTTCAGGTAATCACTGTTTTCATTCCCCACGGCTATTCCTACTTTCATAATAGCATTTTCATTAATTGGAAAATATATCCCGGGAATGATTTTCATTGCGCCGTCTTTATCTCCCAGTATTTCTATGCCCGCAGCCGCGCCGTTGGGGTCATCCGTAAGTGGAGTCTTACCGCCAATCCCCCACTCCAGAACCAGGTCCCCGCCATCAACCCCGCAAATAACATTCGCGCAGACATTGCTGTGAACACCGAAATCTTTGCTTACCACCAGCTTACCTACAAGAACGCTCCCGCCATCAAGTAAGACCTTGCTCCGCAACATCGGACACTCATACTCAATTATACCGGCAAGGTCAACGGGAAGCTGTTTGGACTCGGTTATCCTGTACTGCAGAGCTACCGCAAACGCTTCTATGAACGGAGGAGGCCCTAATGTGCTGTAAGCAGAATTTCCCGTTACATCGTGAGCGGCTCCGAACTTGGCAAAGTGGGTATGAACGTCAATCATCAACCTGTCAACAATACCGTAGCCAATACCCGGCGTCAGTTCCCAGTGGTCCTGCGTGGGGTCATTCTTGTCCTGGACAAAATAGTCATAGTGCAGATGAAACAATTTCCCGCCCTGAGGAGAGGTCGTGTAACTTTCCAGTTCAATGTACTCCATGGCATGATGAGCGAAAACGCTCTGCCCCGAAAATACCACCAGCAATCCCAAAACCACCAACACAAACTTCATTACTTTCATTTCCCTGCCTCCTTTTTTATTATTACGATTTTTAATATTGTA
>JAUXDE010000116.1 GCA_030618495.1 Clostridia bacterium | reverse complement strand
CCTTTTTTGCTTCTTTCTTCACTTCTTTTTTTGCTACTTCTTTTGTTTCTTTCTTTACTTCTTCTTTTACTGCTTCTTTTATTTCTTTCTTTACTACTTTCTTCTTCACTTCCTCTTTTTTAATTTCCTTTTTTTTGGGTTCCTTTTTTACGGGCGGTTTTACTTCCTCCTCTTCGTCGAAACTGAAGAGTTCATCATCATCGTCAAACTCATCCTCGTTAAACTCGTCCTCTAAAAAATCCTCTTCCCCCATAGAAACGCTCACCGACACACAAGAAACTAAAAATATACAAATCATAACACTTATAATGCACTTAAATTTATTCATAGAAAACCTCCTTCTTTTTTACGAACAAACGATTATAGCATATAAGTATAGTAATATCAAATATTTATTATAGTAATAATTAAAAACTTAATTAAAGCCACAGGTTCCTGTCGAGGGTTCTATACTGTATAGCTTCCGCGACATGAGAGGACCTGATGTTTCCGCTGCCTTCAAGGTCGGAAATGGTAAGGGCAACCTTCAACACCCTGTCGTATGCCCTTGCCGAAAGTCCTAATTTATCTATGGCATTCTTAAGGAGTTTTTTTCCCGCACTGTCAATACCGCAGTACTTCTTTATATGCTTGCTCTCCATATGGGCGTTGCAGTGAATCCCCTTTGACTTCTTAAATTTTTCCTTCTGTATATCCCTTGCAGCCTGGACCCTCTTGCGTATTGCCTCCGAACTTTCACCCGCGCTTTCGTCGGTTAACTCCTGGTATTTCACCGCAGGCACCTCAATGTGCAAATCAATCCTGTCAAGAAGAGGGCCCGAAATCCTTGACATGTACTTCTGAATCTGGAATGGAGTACACACGCATTCCCTGCGCGAATCCCCGTAGAATCCGCAAGGACAGGGGTTCATCGCCGCGGCAAGCATGAACCTGGCGGGGTAGGAAACCGAAGTAGCGGCGCGCGCTATCAAAACAACTCCGTCTTCAAGCGGCTGCCTTAAAACCTCAAGGACCTTGTGGCCGAATTCAGGCAGTTCGTCAAGAAAAAGCACCCCGTTGTGGGACAAGCTTACCTCTCCCGGCCTGGGAAAACTGCCTCCGCCAATCAGCGCAATATTACTTATAGTATGGTGGGGCGAACGAAAGGGCCTGGTCCCGATAATTTCCGACTTGCCGTCAACGAATCCTATAACACTGTGTATCTTGGTCGTCTCAAGGGATTCATCAAGAGTCATCTCCGGAAGTATAGTGGGAAGTCTTTTCGCAAGCATGGTCTTACCCGAGCCCGGCGGGCCTATCATGAGTATGTTATGCCCGCCTGCCGCAGCTATCTCCATGGCCCTCTTGGCAAAACTCTGTCCTTTCACGTCTATAAAATCAATACCGTAGCTCTTGCTCCTATCAAATTCTTCGGTAATATCAAGTTTATACGGCTCTCTTTCGGTCCCGCCAACCAGGAAACCAACAACCTCCTTGAGGTTTTTCATCGGGTATACGCTAACGCCGTCAACAACAGCCGCTTCCTTCTTGTTAGATTCGGGCACTATGATACCCGCCACATCCTCTTCTCTTGATTTAATTGCAATGGGCAGTATTCCCTTTACGCTGCGTATGTTCCCGTTAAGCGATAATTCTCCGAGAACCAGGTATTTTTCCAGGGCATCCTGCGGCAATTGCCCTGAAGCGGCAAGTATCCCCAATGCCATCGGCAGGTCAAAGGCAGCGCCTTCCTTCTTGATATCGGCCGGCGCGAGGTTGACGGTTATCCTTTCCGTTCCAAAGCGAAACCCGGAATTCTTTATAGCCGCGATAACTCTTTCCTTTGATTCCTTCACCGCTTTGTCAGGCAGGCCTACCGTTGCAAAACTCGGGAATCCCTTCCTAATGTCAACCTCAACCTTTACCGTATAGGCATCAATACCGAGTACCGCGCTGGATAGGCCAATTGACAGCATGCTGTTTTCTCCAATTCTGATGTTTATTTTCTATATTACTTAAAACAATTTATTTTGCAATAGAAAAATCCCGGGAATGTAACTTCGCTGAGTATTAGAAGGTGAAATTAAACCTTATGCCCACGTACTGGCCGGAGTAATTATATGGCTGGTATTTTTCAAATTCCATGTTGGATGCCTGCTGAACATAAGTATAGTATATCGAATAACTTGAAACCTCGCTCATGTATCGCGTGAACCCTCCTGAAAGTATAACTGTCGTGTTATTCTGGAATGCTCCATCCTTGAAATCATTGTTAATATCCCTCGGCTGCCTTGATGAATAATTCCTGATGTCAAGTCTCGGAACAAAAAATATTTCAAGTTTCCTGAAAACCCTCCACCTATGAGCAGCTGAAATACTCGCCTGCGAGTAATCGTAGTAATTACGTTTAAAGTCCGGGATATCCCCGAAGTACTTAAAATGCAGGTAGTTCTGGTTTGAATTCTTCCACTTTGCTATGAATACGGGACTGACGGATAACCTTTTTCCTATTCTTGCAGCTATTTTCAGGGAAGAATTGGTATCCGCCTGCTTTAAAACACCGTACAAACCGTTGGATTCCATAACGCATTGGTTTTCAAATGCTTGGAGTTCGGTCTTCCAGCTGATTTTAAGGTTTTTCCCCGTAAAACTTACCACCCCCGCGCACGTCGTCTGGTTCTGCATCCCTCCTATGGTCTCGGCAACCTCGCCTATCTGCAATTCCTTGAGAAGGTCGGCGTAGTTCGGGAAATTGAGATAATTAAGCTGTACCCCGAAAGACCCCGAATAACCATTAAATATATCATCCAGTTCAAACCTCAAATCACCGCCGATACGTTCAAAATTGTATTTTCCGGTCGTCCACTCTTCATTCGTTCCCTTCCTCTGAAATTCAGACATATAATTTCCCACAAACTTCACCCTCATCATATCCGTAATATCAAACCGGTACTGCCCGAATATAATGTGGTCCATGGTTCTTTCGGCAAAAACCCTGCCCTCCTGCCTCTCAATGCCGGGACCGCTGTACTTCAGTTCATAGAAAACCAGGAGCGTCTGTCTTTCTGAAGGTTTTATAATAAGACCGATATCGTTGACAAGGTTTGAAGCAAAGAACCATTCCCCGCTTACTGAATCCGTGGAAATTGAAGGAATTGCCAGCCCTTCGCTGAACTGGAATGAATAATACGGCGCTACCCCTTTGACCTCCTGGGCTTCCTTGGCAAAAAGCGGCGCCCTCCTTAACCTTTCCATCTTAACGGGCGGCTCAAACTCCTCTTCGGGAAGTCCCACGGGAATCCCGAATCTTTTTCTTACGGACTCAGCCGTCTCTTCAACCGGTTTTTCCTTTTCCGGTTCGGGTGTTATTTCTTTTTCTACAGTTTCCTCCGGAGGAAGTCCTATTTCTTTAACCAGCCTGAATGCCAGTTCCCCGGTTTTTGACTGTAAGTCACCGGAATTCTGGCAGCTCACGCTGTCCGTATATATTATTTCCCCGGATTCAACGTTTACGACATTTATTGTTATCTGGAATAATCCGGCAAGCTTGCCGAAGTTTCCGGAAACCATGTTTTTGGCATTAAGAAGCTTTCCCATCTGGACGGCGCATTCCCGGGTGGTGCAGCCGGTCTGCTGAAAACCCTGCTCAGCCAGTATCCTTTCCATGCTTGCCCTGTCAATAACCCTGAATGCTTTTGAAGAAACCAGGTCGCTTCTCAGGAAATCGCTCATAAAAGCAGCTTCCGAACCTGAAACCCCAAGCGCTTTGAAATCCAGCACGGCTATCCCCGGTTTTTCTTTTCTCGCGGACTCCCCCGAAACCGCTACAACCGGTTCCTGCTCCGCTGGTGTTTCATCCGGCGCTTTCAGGTACTCCTCCGTTGAGGCGGTCTCCCCTGCCGGTGAAGGTTCCTCTTCCGCCGCCAGGGCAAATAGAAAACCTTCAAGAAGGATTGTAACCAGTAAAAAGACTGTAATCAGTTTCTTTTTCATTTTATATTAAAACCTGAACTGTATGTTCAAAACGGGATGAATAACAAGCAGCCCTTCGGGGTATATGGACAACCCGTATTCTATCGCGCCTTTTTGAATAAGAATCTTGGCAACAATCTTGTTGCTCCTTATTCCGTAGCCCGTTTGCGCTATTATAACCTTATCCTTGTACTCCCCGGCTGTATGTTCAATCCCTGTAAATATATACGTGTCAAACGCTCCGGAGGATAATGTTTGAAACTTCATTATGCCCAGGTCCAATTCCTCCGCCAGCACAAGGTTCAACGTAATCCTGGAATAACTGATATGCGTGAACAGCCGGGTTGAAGGGTCAACCCTCTTTGCAACGAAGAAACCCACGCTATATCCGTAAAGATCCGCTGTCGACATGAAGTCACCGGCAAGTAAATCCAACGCGAATGTTTTCCATATACCGCCGTAAATACCAACCTGCGGAAACTTTTTCCCTTCACTGGAAGCAAGCTTGGCCGAAATACTGTTCACAAGGGCAGGGTTCGCCAATAGCAATAAATTCGTATGTATACTTAAGTGCTTATTCCCCGGCAGGGGTGTGTAATCCATAGCATCATGATGAAGGTCAAACAGGAAGTCACTCGGATTCAGGATAAAATCGGCTCCCGCCCTGATAAGTTTTTTACCCAGGGGACTTGACAGAAAACTATCCTGGGAGAAACAGCGCGCAGTGAAGATTAAAAGGCATGAAAAAACGATAGGTATTATTATCTTTTTAATTTCCGTTTGTTCCTTT
>JAUXDE010000110.1 GCA_030618495.1 Clostridia bacterium | reverse complement strand
CTTGGATTGAACAGCACTGCCTCGTTGACGTCCTTGATGTTTATCCAGGTATCGAGCTTCCTCCCGGGATAGCAGTCGGTACCGTACGCCTTTGCGGTAAGCCGTACGTCCTTTCCCGCCACCAGTTCTTCTATCACGTGTCCGCCGCCGTATTTGAACTCCCCGGGATAAACCTTGTTCCTGGGGTCTTCATTTGGAAGCGCCGTGGCCCCGATGTAAATATCAACTGCCGCAAAACCCGTATACGCAGGGACTTCATTTAAAAACGCGTCGCCGCCTCCAAGTTTTATCTTTGGCTTGGTGTGTCCCACGTTAAGGTACGCGCCTGACGAACACATCGGGCCGAAGGTCCCCGTTGTTACTACATCAACCTCGCGGGCAGCGGTTTCAACGCCCTTTTCCTCTACTATATCAATAATCTCCTCAGCTGTTACTATAACAGCCTTCCCCTTGCTGATTCTGTCGTTTATCTCATTGATTGTTTTTGCCATCTCTTCTCCTTTATTTATTAACTCTCATATTAACCAACACACATGCAGAATAATGCTCCTTAATACTTACCGTTAGCCCTTCTACAGGGCTGCGCATAATACATAACATCATTGCCTCCTCCTAAAATTACTTTTTCACCTGGAATAGCTCCGTTGAAAGATAACGGTCGCCTAAATCGGGTAGTATCGTTACGATAAGCTTTCCCTCATTTGTTTTCTTCTTTGCGACTTCCAATGCCGCGTAAACCGCAGCTCCTGAAGATATTCCGGCAAATATGCCTTCCTCCCTTGCCAGTCGCCTGGCAGTGACCATGGCATCTTCGTTGGATACCTTAATTACTTTATCAATAATTTTCCTGTTCAGGATTTCCGGAACGAAACCGGCGCCAATCCCCTGGATCTTGTGCGGCCCCGGCTTCCCGCCTGAAAGGACAGGCGAATCTTCCGGCTCAACCGCAACTGCCCTAAACGACGGCTTTTTCTTTTTGAGCGCTTCCGCAATACCCGTAATCGTTCCGCCCGTTCCGACTCCGGAAACGAGGATATCAACTTTACCGTCCGTATCCTTCCATATCTCCTGCGCCGTGGTATCCCGGTGGATTTGGGGATTAGCGGGATTATTGAACTGCTGAAGCAGAACTGTTTTCTCGTTTTTCTTTGCAATCTCCTTAGCCTTATCCACCGCCCCCTTCATCCCATCGCTTCCCGGGGTCAGAACGATTTCAGCTCCCAGCGCCTCCAGTATCATCCTGCGTTCAACACTCATCGAATCCGGCATGGTGAGGATAAGTTTGTATCCCTTGACCGCGCATACAAATGCAAGGGCTATACCCGTGTTCCCGCTGGTAGGCTCGATAACCTGATAGCCGTATTTTAACGAACCTTTTTTCTCGGCCGCAACAATCATACTCAACCCGATTCTATCCTTTACACTCCCGCAGGGATTAAAATATTCAAGTTTCCCGATGACTTCCGCCTTTACCCCTGCCGCTATTCTGCCCAGCCTTACCAGCGGCGTATTCCCTACTAATTCAGTTACATCATTTGCGATTTTAGCCATCTCTTACCTCCGTTTAAATATAGTACATCCGTTCCTTTGATTTTATCATCTTTTTCTTTTGCATCTTAACCATATCTTCAAGGGTTACTGAATCAAGAACCTCCAACATTGCATTCTTTAATTTTGTCCAGATGTCGCGTGTTATACACGTATCAACCCGGTTACAGAACTTGGGATTATCAATACATTCCACGGGGGCAATTGAACCTTCAACAACCTGAATCACCTGGCTCAAACGGATTTTTCCGGGCGGTTTTGCCAGGCTGAATCCGCCCCCCTTGCCCCTTGAACTCCTTGCAAACCCCGCGGAAACCAGGGCGCTCATCATGCGTTCAAGGTACCTCTCTGAAACATCCTGCTTTCTTGCAATTTCATTAAGAGGCATACTACCCTTCTTATAATTAAGCGCCAGTTCAAGCATCGCCCTGGCCCCGTAACGTCCCTTAGTGGAAAGTTTCATGGTAATCTCCTTATATCACTATTACTACCGCTTTAGTGATATTATAGCACAGGGATTTAATCCTGTCAAGAAAATAAATAATTATTTTACAGTATTATGTTCAGAATTCCGCCCACGAATAACGATGTGAAAATCATAAGAAGCGCCGCTTTTATCATGTCCTTTAATCCAAGTTCCTTGAAAAGAACGACAAAAGAGGCGATACAGGGAAAGTACATGGTGAGAACCACGCTTGCTATTATAAGCTGTTTTAAACTCAGCCCCAGGGGAACAAGCATCCCTACCGCAACATCCTTCCTTAAAAAACCGATAAGCATTGACATTACCGCTTCCTTCGGGAGTCCGAGGATTCCCGTGACAACGGGCTGCATGAGCGAGCCTATGAAATCTATTATGCCTAAGGTATAAAGGATATTCATTACGAATACCCCAAGGATAACAAAGGGGATTGCCTCCTTCAGAAACCACCTGAGCCTCATCCAGAGTTTTTTAATCAACGCTCCCATGTGGGGCAGGCGGTATGACGGGATTTCAACGAATATCTCCGGCGTTTCCTCTTTTATCAACTTCTTCAGGATAAAACCAAGCAATGTCCACACAATAAACAGTGTCAGGAAAACCATGCCCAATCCGCTTATCCCGTGTTTGCCTAAAAGGCTTATTATCATCGCGGACTGCGACATGCACGGCACGCATATGCACATTAACGCCACGCATATGAAGCGCTGTTTCCTGGATTCAAGTATCCTTGTTGCCATGATACCCGGAACATTACAGCCGAAACTCAGAAACATGGGAACTATTGCCAGCCCGTGAAGCCCCAGCCTGTGCATGAGGTTATCCACGAGCACCGCAAGCCGGGGCAGGTAACCCATGTCCTCTAAAACACTTAATATCAGGTAAAAGGATAATATATAGGGCAGGACCATGGCCACGGGTACGTACAGGCCGGTCGTAATAAGCCCGAAGGACTGCACAAAATCTATTCCCCCGTCCGTTAACTTTCCGATTAAGATATCATGAATGAATCCCGTTGAACCAAGAACGCCCGAAAGTTTCATTACCAGTGGAGCCCAAATCTTTTCAAAAAGAGGGTCAAACACACGGGTAATCAATCCCTCGCCGATAAACCTTATTACCACAAACGTTAGCGCCATTACAAATACCGCAAACGGTATCCCCGTAAACGGCATTACCGTCAGCTCCCCCAGCCTGTCCATCAACGTGTGGTGCCTGTGTTCAAGGTTCTGGACACTGCTTACAATGTTACCTACCTCATGGAACCTTTCCTTCTCATTGTACTTGAAGGAACTGACCTTTGCTTCCGCAAGCCTCGTTACAATATGGTTTATCCCCTCCCCGGAAACAGCGCATGCGGTAATGCACGGAACACCCAGAAGCTTCTCAAGTTTTTCAACATCAATGTGTATGCCCCTGTGATGGGTTTCATCCCAGAAGTTAAGGATCACGAGCATTGGCTTGCCCATCCTTACAAGCTGGAGCGTGAGGTTCAGGTTCCTTTCAATGTTGGTTGAATCTATTACATTAATTATTACATCGCCTTCTTCAAGCATCTTTACGGCAACTTCCTCCGCCTTCGATGCCGCTTCAAGGGAATATATCCCCGGCACGTCCACAACATCAGCGAATTCCTTATCCAGTTTCAGCTTTCCTTCGGTAAATCCAACGGTCGTACCAGGATAATTTGACGCTATCACATCAACACCGGTAAGCCTTGTAAATACAACACTCTTGCCGACATTGGGATTGCCCACCAGCAATATCTTCATTTACCGTCAACCTCCACGAGTATCTTCTGCGCCATGCCGTATCCTATTGCAGTGTGCGTGCTTCCCACCATGAGGGTTATAGGCCCCCTCATCAACTGGCCGCTAACTTTCTTTACTTTACCGCCCTCCCGTATACCCATCGGCTCAAGCCTGTTCGTCAAGCCGTGCCCGCCTGCAATTTCAACGATGGTGCCTGTTTCCCCCTGTTTCATTTTTGCAAGCGTTATTACTTCATTGCTCTTCATTTAGTGTCCTTCCCGCACTTGGCGCAAATGCCGGATAATTTCAAGGCATAGTCATTAAGCTTAAAACCATGTTCTTTCTCAACCTTTTTTACCAATGATTCAATCTCCGGTATTCTTAGTTCTATCGTTTTTCCGCAATGCACGCACACCATGTGCTCGTGCGCCCGGTGCCCGTACTTATGTTCATAGCACACCCTGTTATCCTTCAGGTAGATTTCAGAAGCGAGGTTTGCCCCGCACAATAACTTCAATGTCCTGTATACCGTTGCATGGCCAATGGCAGGATTCTTCTTCATTACCAGAAGATATAAATCATCGGCGGTCAGGTGTTTTTCTTCCGAAAGAAATGCTTTTAATATCTCTTCCCTCTGATCGGTATGTTTCAGGCCCCTGCGTTTAAGGAACGATGAAAATACTTTTATTTCTTCTTTGTAATCCATAGCTAACCCCTACTTGATATTGATTATCAATATCATGTATAACATATACCCCTGTTATTGTCAAGTTATTATTAACTGCCTAATTATTTGTGTTATTACTAAGTCAAGATGTTAATATTTTACTAAGCTTAAATGTTAATAATTCATAAATAATTTGGGTTCCATTTTCTCCATGGATGATCCTTTGCGGGGATATGTTTTTTCTTAGGAACATCAAAGTATTCACTTAGATTAAGGGTTTTCTCAATTGTTTTTCGTTTTTTAAGGATTTTGTTGTTCTTTGATAATTTAGAATTACAGATAATATTGTTTTTGTAGAGAATAAATATTCTGTTGTCTTCAAGAACGCAGGCAATGACCTTCCGCTTAGCAAAGGAGCGGTAATTGGCAGAAGGAGGTATCTGGATTATTTGTCCATTAAGTTGTATAGTATTATCGGGTTTAACCGTACGTTCTTCTTTTTTACAAAAAACAGTATCAAGGTTTATCTCTTTTGATAACTTGCGATACACGGAAGGGACATTCTTAATTGAGAATCGTTTGTTATGATCAGGAATAAAGGTGTCAAGGAACTTATTAGCCTGTTCATAGTTCTTGATTCCAGCCAGGCGCATTTCAGCAATGAGTCTATCCTGGAATGTTCTGAAGAGGCGCTCTATTCTGCCCTTAGCTTGGGGAGAGTTAGCTGGGATAAGGGTAATATTAAGTTCCTCTAATGCGCGTTCAATCTGAGTATCAGCCTGTTCTTGATTGATGTTGTAATGGATACCTGCATGTCTTGTTGTTTTGAAGTGGCTGGCTTTATCGGCGTAAAG
>JAUXDE010000061.1 GCA_030618495.1 Clostridia bacterium | reverse complement strand
TGTTCCCAGCCGCATCCTTTTTGCGCCATACCGTCTCCTTATTGGTAATGATAACCATTGTCAATAAGATTATATCACAGGTTGGATTATTTGTCAAGTAATTTTTGATTTATTTATGGATTTTATTGCGTTTTGATAGGATTAATTTACAACTGGGGACTTGTTAACATTTTGCTTAATACTATACCGGAATGCATTCTAAATATTCCTTATTTTCTTTTACAATCTTCCATAGCCCGGAATTATTCACCTTTTTTCTGGCAGCTTCCCTTGGCTGGTGCCCGTCTTCAAGTATAAGCCTCCCGTCACCTTTCAATACCCGGTGAAACTCACGCAGGAACTCCCCGGTATTCCTTATCATATGGAACATGTCCAGCGCGTATATTAAATCCGCTGATTTATTGCTTATCCCGCTGTTATATCCTTCTATGATTCCCGGACTGACGTTTTTTAAACCGTATTTCTCTATCTTTTTTTCTACAGACCTTACCGCAAGCTCATGGATATCAACTGCATAGACCTTACCGTTTTCACCTGCAAGTTCCGAAGCCCTCTTTATGTGCCTCCCCGGTCCGCATCCATAGTCAACAACCACGAATCCCTTTTTTATACCAAAGTTATCCAAACGTTTCCCCGGAGGAGAAAAAACATCCATTATATTGAAAATAGCTTCCATTATCCTGAATGCGATATCGGGCATTTTTTCAGTTCTCTGTTTCATTTCAACCTCTTTTCACAACAGAATTATTTCTGCTTAGTAACCTTTGTTCTATTTCATGGGGTGACGGTTCAGGACAAACAATCAGGTTAAAGAACTTTTACAACGTTAGACAGGAATAATAGGATGCCAAATATAATTATAAAAATAGCACCAAGAACATGAATGGAAAATTCGAGTATATTGTATATCCTGGGTTTCTTTTGTATAAAATTAAAAACATATTTCCTGGCTGTAATCGTTATAATAGCTGCCAGCGAAATTGTAAATGCCATTCCTAATGACATAAAAACAATAGCAACCAGTCCTACCGGCAAAACATTTTTGTTAATAGCGAATAAAAGTATTATTGTTACTCCAGGACAGGGAACAATTCCTATTGAAGAACAAAGAATTAAAAGACTTTTATTGCTATTTGCTTCTTTACTATCTGTAAATATTTCTATTCCTTTTCCCATGGATATTTTGTGGATTGCCTTAATTAGTAAAAATATTCCTATCCCTATAATTAATAAAGCACTTACTGATTTTACTATTATGCTTATATTTTCAATATTAGAAAGATATGAAACCTTTATTATTAAATAAAGTATCGTCACTACAATAACAGCAGATACTGTATGGATAAAACCTATCATTCCACCGGCAATAAAACCATTCACTATTTTTGCCCGTTCTGTCATAAAATACGATGCAATCATTACCTTTCCATGTCCAGGTCCAGCCGCATGTAAAACGCCATATAGAAATGCTACAATAAATATCAATATCAACGCTTTTTTGGATTTATCTTCTTCTATATCATTGAATAATTTTGTCATATTTTTATTAAGTGTTATTTGCAGGTTATTTATTTTGGAAAGCAACTTTTGAATGGGCACCGGATATTTGATGCTTCTCACATTGTCTTCAACTTTATTGCGGGCAGGGGTCAATAAAGGATTTTGAGCCATTAGAATCGCATTGAAGCTGACAATAATCAACAAGGATATAATTATGCTTTTTTTCATGGTGATTTTTTAAATTTGAATATTATTTCCTCGGGTATAATCTGCCCATAGTAATAAGATTTCCCTGGAGTATCAACAATCTTATATGAATAATTCTTCTCAACGATACCTTCAGCTTGCACGGAATTCTCTTTTGCAGTTGTAACAGCTATGTAATATGTATCGTCATAGACAGATAAAACAATTGTTTTATACTTGGCTTCTGCTATTACCTCACAGGGGACAATAAATGTATACACGACCATTGCTCCATCCCGAATATAAGCAAAAAAGTCCACAACTTCATTGACTTTAAATTCCTTACCGTCAATAGTCATATGACAAAAGTAGCAATAATCCTTCACATTAGAAAACATATCAATTTGAAGTATTTCCAATTCGTCTTGATCAAACTCCCCATCTTTATTTTTGTCATAATCTTCAATAACCATTGAGCTAAACATTTCATTAAACACCCATGTAAGCTGTATACTTTTAAGGCCATTTTCACCAAAAATAAAAATAACACTGTTGTCAATAAATACATGTGGATGTGAATAGGCTGAATATACGAATATAAAAAGCGATAAAATTACTATATATAGAATTTTATTTTTATCACCCCTGTTTTTTCTTTCCATGCCTTATTCTCCCTTAATCTGTTTTTATAGCATTATACAATCTTTATTTGGTTTTGAAAGTGTCCTTAACTTCCTGCAACAATTGTTCTTTTCCTGTTTAGTCCTCTGAATGCTAAATGGGCAATTCTTGAAATAATTAGTACTACGGAAGCAGCCAATACTTCAGTTGGGCCAAGCGGCCAGTTAAACCATAGGCTCAGGACCACTCCGATAAATGCGGATATGCCTCCTACAATGGCAGAACAAATAAAGAACCTCCTCATTCCCGCAATCCATGGCCTCACGGCAAACGCAGGTAACAACAGGTACCCGAAAACGAACATCGGCCCCAGTATCATAACACATATACTTATTATTATCCCAAACATAAGATAATGAGTGATATTCCAGTTAATTATCTTGAATCCCATGCTTTTTGCCATATCCGGGTCAAAAGAAGTAAGCAGTATTCCTTTATTGGAAATCGCAAATATAACGACTACCACAGTACCCATTATGAATAAAGCAAGCAATTGACCGGAAGTAACGGTAATCACCCTGCCTTCCAGCATTGTGGCGACATGGGACTCAGCGTATGGATTCATTACCAGCAATATTACCATTAATGCCGTTGCAGTTATATACGTCGTTCCCCATCTTGCTTCAGTAAATGAGTTCCCCCTGTTTTCGCATACGGTAAATATCCCCAGTACTATCATTATCGCAATAAAAGAACCTATTGGAGCCAGTAAAACCAGTGATTCCTCATTTAGAAAAGGGGTTTGTCCCGGCTGAAGCGTCAACAATCTAACCCTCTGCGCTATAAGCATCGCTAGGGCAATGCCCGCAGATGCCACATGAGGCAGGGCAACACCCATTAGCACCATTCTCTTCATAATGAAATAAACGCCAAATACCGGCAAGACGCACCCCATCAATACACTTGCCATAACAGCCCATTTAAATTCTAAAAGTAACTCTATAATTATTTCCATGTATCATTCCTCTCGCTACTCTCTACCATATATCTTATCTATGTATTCTTCACTCAGTAATTCCTCCACTGAACCATGTTCTACGCTTCCCCCATGCACCCATAGCACCTCTTTAACAATACCCGGCACCGCTTTTACGTCCTGGGTAACCAGGATAACGGATATGTTGTGCTTTTCATTCAAGTGGGTTAATAATTCGGTTAACTGTTTCTGCGCCGAAATATCAATCCCCATTGTGAATTCATCCAAAACTAATATTTTCGGTTTTGTCGCAAGCGCCCTGGCAATCAGCGTTCTTTGCCTCTGTCCCCCAGAACATTTTGAAAAAAGCATACTTGATAAATCTTTCATGCTCACTTCCTCAAGAGCTTTTAAAGCTGTCTCCTTCTGCGAGTGGCTTATAAAGGGAGACAGCGCATTACCCCTGTATGTTCCCATTAGTACGACTTCATATACCGTTAATGGATACGCGGGGTCAAGGTATTCCTTCTGGGGCACATATCCAATTTGCGGCTTTACGGGCTTATTATCGCAATACCACGTAATTTTACCGCGCATGGGAACATTAAGCCCGAGAAGCCCCTTAAGTAAAGTTGTTTTCCCTGTACCGTTTGGGCCAAGTATGCATATACATACTCCCTCTTGTATTTCAAGGCTGATATTCTTTAATATCGGTATGTCATGATACCCTAAAACCAGGTCGTCTATTTTGAGCAGTACAGATTTATTCTTGTCTCCTTTTTTTTCTTTTGCGCTGTCGTTTTCTTTCACCGTTCCCATATCCCTCCCTTTCTATTGATACTTCCCTGCCAATATCCGCAATCTTTCTAACAAGCGTATCAATGAAATCTATATAAGTCTCGCAACCCGGCATCGCATTGACATGATGCGGGATGCTTATCACCTTTGCGCCTGTTTTCTTAGCAACATAATTCGGGATTTTCAGGGAATAGCAGGTCTCAATAGCCAACAATTTACAGTTTTCATTCCTTACCGTTTTAGTTAACTGGCTTATGTGTTTCGGCGTTGGGGGTATACCCGCCCTTGATTCAACATAACTAACCTTCTTCCAGCCAAAACGATCCGTAAGGTATTCCCACCCGGGATGATAAAAAACAACCTTCAACCCTTCGGTTCCCTTCACGTATTCCTGAAGTTCTTTCATCTTTACGTATATCCTCTTGATATAAGTCTCGTACGCGGTTTTCCATTTATCCTTATTTTCCGGATACAGTCTTATCATTTCTTCATAAATAACCTTACACATCAATATCCCGTTCCCCGGTTCAATGTGTATATGCGGGCCTCCAAGCGGGTGCAAGTCTCCAAGCGACAAATCTATTTTGTCGGGAATTTCGCAGGGTCTTATATACTTACTGGTATCTATGTAATGCGAAGCGCCCTTCTTTACATCCGGGTTATTTATTGACATCAATGCCCCGGGTAAGAAAGCATGCTCATACTCCAGCCCATTCACGATAAGAACATCGCACCTTGAAAGCGCCACAAGAAAACTCGGCTTGAGCGGCACGGCATGATGGTTCTCAACCCCGGACATAAGACTTTGAACTTCCACATCATCACCGCATATATTCAGGACCATATCCTTTATATCCGGGGTGCTGGCAACAATTTTGATTTTCCCGGCTGAAACAGGACCTACTGCTAACGATATTAAAGCTACTAAAAGAAATACCTGGATAATTCTTTTCATTTTTTTCTCCTTATTGTATTATTCGTATGAATGCACATGACTGCCCATTACCGCTGACCACTGTATTAATACCTGCCAGAACTTACCGTCCCCGGCAATTTTCCCCGCAGCGGCCGCGGCAGCGTTAAGCCATGCTTCCCTGTCATAATACCCTATCTCCAGCCTTACCCTCTGCCTTTCACTCGGCTGATAAGATAGAGCAGTCCCCAAATGAATAGCCTTTTTGCCACTATCATAACGGAATAACGACCATTCCCCTATTACTCCGATGGAAAACAGCCTGTTCAGCTTATAATTCACATAAGAATAGAAACCATGAGTATTCACTATTTCAGGACTATTGAACTTTTCCTGGTTAAAAAACGCTTCCGTACTCCATTCCAGCGATTTATATAAACCGCTTTTTAACGGAAACCATTTATACGTCATTGCAACAGACTGTGTCTTTCGTGAATTATCAGAGTCAGGGCTGTCAAATATACCGCTTAAGTTAATTTTCAGGGAATGGTTCTGGTTTAACTGGAAGAACCATTTTGAACTTACCGTATAGGCAAAATCATCGAAATTCCTGTATGCGGGATTCACGCCATCAACCCGCTGTATAAACTGAGCGTAAAAAGTATCCTCTCCCCTCTGAGAGAAACCGTTAAGCATTCCGGCAATTATTCTCCAGTAATATTTTGTCGGCGCAAGCCATGCAAGTTCTGCCCCTGAAGCGCAGAAATGCGGTTCACAATCCAAAGAAAAATCATCTGCTTCTATTTTCTCAATCGCCCCCAGAAAATTCTGCATCGTGACGGGATGTTCCACAAACGGAAGATCGTGAGTATGGACTTTATTAAGCCTGCATATCTGCGGCAAGAACTTGCCCGCCTTAAGCTGAAGATTGAACGGTAATCCCGTACACAACAATGAAGCCTCCTCCACTTCGACTCCATGATGACCACCCATGGCAATTAACACATTCCCCTGGATAAACGGGTCTATGTTAGAGTACAAAATAAGCTCGGCTTCCCTCATATCAATCCTGTTAGCGCTGTCATGGGAGTTTTTCCTGTCGCTTGATTGCATAAGCACGTCTACCACTACCCCGAGAGAAGGATTCTGAAGCGATGAAAACCAGGGCAACTTGAACCCCTTGTATTCCCCTGACTGCTTTTCTATCTTCTCTATTTCATCCTTTTCCGGCTGTTTTTCTTTTTCCCTGGCAGAACCTGCTTCTTTAAGAATTTCTTCAACATTCAAATCGTCCTGCGCAAAACATATATCATTAAAACCCATTAATGCAAATATTATTAATATATATAAGTATGTATGTGTTTTCATATGTATATCTCCTGGATACTATAATTTTTGGTGGTTTTAAAGCGTGGTTTTTTACAGATTTACAAGGGGAGGAGCCCGGCATGAATAACTATTTAGAAATACTTTGTAAGTGACACTACTATCATTAACGAATTTTAAATTCAATATTTTCAACAGAACTATCAGCAGTATAATCATCAAACATACTGATTGAATCATTTTCTCATAGAAACACCCCAGGCATGAATCTTCATGTTCGTGAGCGTTAGTTTTGCCTGTTTTATTGTAGGATAACACCCCGCCAGAACCACAAAGATAACAGCATTCTTCATCTGTATGTAAATACGGGTAAAGAAAGGTAACCGAAATAAACGATATTAATACAACTAAGACAAGGTATTGATTTTTTTTCATAATCAGTCTTTCGTTAACGCTCTGTAATTTATACTTATTTCATTCATTTATGTCAAGCAGAAATGTAGTTATAATTAATTAAAATGTTATTATATATTTGGGGATTCCCGTGAATATACCAGTAATAATAAAATGGGTTGCTTAACCCGGCTGAATTTGGTATAATCTTAGAGGATTTATTATGATTGGTATATTTGTAATAATTTATACGGCTATAGATAAAGCAATAAAAACATAAATTACAGGAGTAATAATGCATCATTCCTTCTGGGACAAGCACAGTCACATCAACAGTATAATTCACCGGCTTGACTGCCGTGTTAAGATAATAGTTTTTACATTATTACTGCTTGCAATAGTTACCACCCCGGGGCAGGATTTGATAAGATTTCTTCTGTTCGGGACTGTAATCATGTTAATAATCTTTCTTTCACGCCTCCCGTTGATTTACGTACTCAAGCGCTCCCTCATAGTAATCCCTTTTGTTCTATTGATTGCATTTTTCATCATATTTTTTAATGGCACAGAAGTTGTCAGCTCTTTTAATATTGGAAGATTTAAAATAAACGTTTACCGTGAAGGACTGCTGGTATTCCAGAATGTTCTCTGCAAATCCTGGCTTTCAGTCCTTTGCCTGCTAATTCTTGCGGAATCAACGGAATTCAATTACCTGTTGAAGGGACTTGAAAAACTCAGATTTCCCCGGATAATGATCCTGGTCATATCATTCTTTTACAGGTATGTATTTATTCTTATCGACCAACTGGACAGGATGCGCCATGCCGTTGAATCACGGGGCTTTAAAGCAAAACTTGCCAGGAGGATAAAAATCCTGGGTTCCATGATTGGCTGGCTTTTTATATCCACGTACGACAGGGCGGAGCGCGTTTATATGGCCATGCTTTCCAGGGGATTCACGGGGCATATACATAGTTTCAGGAAATTCAAGATAGGGCAAACTGATATTATTTTTTCGTTAGTTTTATTATCTCTTATATTATATATCCGTATCGGAGTATTTTAAATGCAGAATATAATTGATGTTAAAAATCTATCCTTCAGCTATCCTGACGGAACCGTAGTTTTTAAAAACATTGACTTAACCGTTTCTGACGGAGAATCGGTAGGCATAATTGGCCCCAACGGCGCGGGAAAATCAACGCTGCTAATGCTTTTGGACGGGCTGATTGACACCCATAATGGGCAAATCATCATCTCAGGCATGCCCATGAACAAAAAACATATCCCCGGAATCAGGGAAAAAATAGGATTCCTCTTCCAGGACCCGGATGACCAGATATTCATGCCGACAGTATTCGATAACGTAGCTTTTGGGTTGGCAAACAAGAACATTTCTGAAGAAGACATAAAAGAGAAAGTCACCAGGATACTGAATTATATCGGCCTTCCAAATCATGAAAAACGACTGGCGAACCATCTTAGTTTCGGCCAGAGAAAACTGGTTTCCCTGGCAAGCGTGCTGGTAATGGAACCGGATATCTTCCTGCTGGACGAACCGACCAGCAACCTCGACCGCCGTGAACGTCGGATTATAATAGAATTCATATCCAAACTTGAAGGGCAGGCAAAAATTATTATCAGCCACGATTATGACGCGCTTCAACAATTATGTTCAAAAATAATAATAATGGGTGATAATCAAATACTGTATTCCGGCGATAAAAAAGTTTTAAGCGATGACGCTTTCTTAAATAAATGCAAACTTTAAAAAAATTAATCATTATTTCAGTTTTCCTCCTGTTAAATATCGTATTTCTTTCTGTACTAACCGCTTACTCCCATTACGATACAACAATAACTCACATCGGAGAGGACCATCCGGAAGATAAAACAACTGTAACAGAATCCAAACCTCCCGCCGGCAGGGAAGAAGCAATAGATTCAAAACAAGAACACATGCCTTTCTACACTAATCTGAAAAATAAACTGCAAAATTTGATGAAATCAAAGTTAAGTTCAATTATCATAATTTCAGGATTACTGCTTGCCTTTTTTGTCGGGGCGCTTCATGCCATTACCCCGGGCCACGGCAAAACGCTTGTTGCCGCCTACCTGGTAGGCTCAAAAGGCACTGTATGGCATGCGGTATTTCTGGGGTTAATAGTTACCGTGACGCATACTTTCAGCGTAATTATCCTGGGCCTTATTGTTTTATTATCATCCAACTACATCGTTCCCGAAAAGATATACCCGTGGTTGAGCCTTTTTTCAGCCGTACTGGTCACCGGAATGGGAATATGGCTTTTTCTCAGGTCATACAGGAACTTCATTCTCGCTCCGCATTCTGGAAATGATGCCTTATCGCACCCCCATGGAAAATCAGCAAAAGACCACCATCATCTTCATGAACATGATGAAATCAACCGGAAAAAAGATAGGGAAATCCGCATGTGGGATCTTTTTACGCTGGGAATCGCAGGCGGGATCATTCCCTGCCCCGATGCGATAGTAATACTCCTCATCGGCGTTGCGATGAACAGAATACTTTACGGAATAGTTGTAATTCTTGCCTTTGGACTGGGGCTTGCGACAGTTCTTATAACTATCGGTATTCTCGTTGTCACTGCCCGTTCATTCATCCAGAAATTCACGGGGAAGAATAATCTCATCCTATATAAACTGCCCATGCTCAGCGCCCTGATAATTATTATTATCGGGTTCATGCTCGGCGCGCACACCCTGATTAAAAGCGGCATTTAGTGGCGTAGCCACCCGGCCTTTTCACAGCAACGAATTTATGATTTTCATTGAATCAAGATAGGTCGGCTAAAAGCTCGGGCCTCACTTTTCTTATGAACCCCAGGGCCGTAGCTGTAACTACGCCCTCCCCTATGCCGATGAAGAAATGTACGGAAACCATTGTTGCCAGGGCTACTTTGGCGGGAACGGTTCCTGAAACAGCAAGCTCAGCCGCGCATGCCGCAG
Source organism: Clostridia bacterium (assembly GCA_030618495.1). Classification (GTDB taxonomy): domain Bacteria; phylum UBA6262; class WVXT01; order WVXT01; family JAUXBS01; genus JAUXBS01. The sequence goes on along the minus strand of JAUXDE010000061.1, from coordinate 614 downwards.
CCGATAGTATAACCGTTAAAAAAGCTGCTATGAATGAACTTATATACAAACTTCTAACCCCTTTTAACAGTTTATTGAGTATTTTATAAATGAAATATGAAAAAAATACGCCTATCACGCCCATGTTGAATATGTTTGCCCCCAGGGCAGTCAGTCCCCCGTCCTGAAAAACAAGGCATTGAATCATCAACACCGAAGTGATTACCACCATTCCCATATAGGGGCCAAGGACTATAGCCGCAAGAGCCCCCCCCATGAAATGCCCCGTTGTACCCCCGGGAACAGGGAAGGCGAGCATCTGGCTGGTGAAGATAAAAGCAGCCATGATTCCCATCAGGGGGATATGCTTCTCCCCCAGCGTTTTATTGGACTTCCATATACTCAGCCCCACTAACGCGCCCGATATTAACCCAAGCCCGACCCAGGTCTTTGTATCAAGAAATCCATCAGGTATATGCATTCGTTTCCTTGTTTATATTAAATTCCCGGACACAACTACTTCTTTTGAACCTTTAACAACTTTTTCCTCGTGAAGAAATAAAAATAAATACCCGTGAAACCCCATATGATACTTATCCCTATCAATATCTTCTGCCATATTTTAAATCCTACTC
>JAUXDE010000038.1 GCA_030618495.1 Clostridia bacterium | reverse complement strand
CGGAAATCAGAAGGGTTTAAAACGTCTACAGCGTTGTTTTCCTTGGAGGCGCCCCATATGATAATTTGTTTACCGATACGGATATCGCAAATATCGGAGTACATGTCAACGTAAGCTTCCCTTAAGGTATAATCGTAACTTATATCGTTGTTTAATGTAATCATGTCAACACAGGGAGTGACGCTTATCGCCGAGTTATCCGTTAAATGCGATATGATATCCATACGAAAGAAATCCTGGACGGCATCCTTGTATTCAACGTAATGCTTGGAAGGATTATCTTTATTGATTCCAACCCTCACCAGTGGCGCAAGGAATCCCTTGAACTCTATGTTTTCTTGCGCAAACAAATGGGTTTGCCCCAATAACATTACGAATACCACAAGGTAACAAATCTTTTTCATCATTGCTTTTTCTCCTTTTCTTGCTTGGCGGTTGTTTGTTTTTTCTTGTAAAGCCTGTTGCGGTTGAAGATTCTTCTAAGCGAACGTTTGCTGAATACGCTTTCTTCTATCCCGCGGTCTACCTGTATGTCGGTAAAAGTTATTTCGGTTTTACGTTTATTATTCAGCTTGACGGTTTCCATGGAAATTTCTTCAGGTATCCAGTATGATTTTATTTTTTTGAGTTTGGATATGGTTTGCACTTTTTGAAATTCCCCCATCCTGTTGTAGTACTCTTCCTTTAAGGGTATGGGGTGGTTCTTCCATATCCAGGATACTATTTTGCTGTAGCTTGGTTTTTTAAGTGTGGGCTTGGGGGTTGATTCCACTACGTAACAGTTCCTGTCTCCTATCATTTCGTTTCCCAGGAGTTTATAGGAATAATCTTCGTATTTCCTTCCTTCAAGGTCTTCATAGGTAAAATTAGAACCCATGAAATAACCTTTTTTGCCCTTGCCGTGAGAGGTGATTGAAGATTCTTTTTTAAGCGCGGGGAGATAAATCCACATGTTGTTTTTGCCTTTTTGCTCCATGCTGAGAAAACTTGCCCCTTTCACGTCGGCAGGGCTAAGAAACCACATGATTGTTTTCTTACTGCCTTTTCTTGCGGTGAGGACTTTGCGGACTCTTTTTTTGCCTTTCTTGCAGATGAGAGTCATGGTCATCTCGGATATCATGTCGTCAGGTTCTTTCCTGCTCTCGAGGTTTCTCATGATTTCATTGGCAGTAAGTGTTTTCGGTTTGGCTTTTTTGCCGGTTTTTTCACTTGCCGGTTTTGCGGCAAGGACGCTTGCCAGCAGGATAAGGAAAGCTGCGCCTATAGGTAGTACTTTTTTTATTTGCATATTATGCCTCCTTTTCTTTTTCGAAAATCAAGGTTTTATGCCTCACTTTCGGTTTGACTATAATTAAAATAGACGAAAGCACGGTAAGTGTGACTATTGCAGCCATCAGCATTGATATAGACACGAGCAGCCCAAGGCTCTTTATGGGGATTATAAGAGAAAGGGGAAGAATTAAGAATCCCAGCGCTATTGAAGTTGCGTTTGAAAGTATCGGCGGTCCCGTTTCATTGATGACTGCTATTGCAGTTTCCTCCTGTGTCATTTTATTTGCAAGCAGGCAGTACTTCGAGGTGTAATGAAGGGCGTAGTCTATCCCAACGCCGATAATAATTGAGCAGATTATTGCAATTTCTATGCTGAAATCAATTTTAGCAAAACCCATAAATCCGAAAATGATGATCATTGTGATTGAAAGTGGAATAATGTTAAGTAACCCGAATGCTATAGAGCGGTAAAGAAACAGGCATATGATGAAAACGGCGGTTATTGAAATCAGTATGCTCTTTATGGAACTTATTGCGGTCATTTCAGAAAGCTGCATGGTTAATATTGATGAGCCTGTTATTCTGTACTTTATGTCACTGGAAAAATTCTTCGGGATATAATTGTTTATCTTGTTTAGAATTCTCTTTACATCTATGCTGTACATTGATGCCATCCTGATATTCATATGAGTAAGAGTGCTGTCGCTGTTTATTAGCATTGCAAAATCTTCGGGGTCCCCTGACATCGAATAAAGAAGAATCAGCTGGGAAACGCCTTCCGGAGTGTCGGGTATTTTCCTGAACTCCGGATTATTATTATGAAGCGCTTTATTAAGGAGGCATATAACATCGGCAATTGATGTGGTTGAACCTATACCTTCAATCGTTTTAAGATATTCCTGCAGGTCAAGTATATCGTTAAGGATTGCAGGGTTGTTTATGTCGCCTTCAATTATTATACTCAGGTTAGCGGAACCGCCGAAATGCTCGCCGCTTATCCTGTCTGAAATCCTTATCGGGCTGCTTTTACTGAAGAACCTGTCTATTCTGCTCTCTATTCTCAACCGGGTGAGGCCGAATATGAATACGGCAGTGATAATGATATAAAAAATGATTACCGGAATCTTGTATTTTACCGTGAGCCTGGAAAAACCACGCGCAACTTTACTGAAAAATCCTTTTTCGTCCATGATACCCTGGCCTGCTATTTTAGGTAATGGCAGTACAATCAGTAATGCCGGCAGGGTTGTAATTGATAGCACCCATGCCCATAGTATACCGGCTGACACAAGGAGCCCGAATTCAAACAGAATTGGCAGCGGGGATGTTGCAAGGGAAAGAAAGCCTACTATGGTAGTAAGTGAAGTCGCGGTAATTGGCAGGAACAGTTCATCCATTGTATTATGTACGGTTTCAGTTTTTGTCTTTTTATGGTTAAATGCGCTGTAAAACTTCATTATAATATGGATGCTGTAGGCGCAGGAAAGCGCAAGCAGGATTATCGGCATGGCGCTGTTTACCACCATGAAAGGCATCTTCAGGTATCCCATCAGGCCTATGACAGGAAGAACACTCAGAAGGATTATAATCAAGACTAGCAGGACGCCCCTTTTATTCCTGAGTCCGACATACAGGATGAAAACAAGTACCAGTATAACCAGGGGGATCAATATTACCAGGTCATTCCTGATAGCTTTGCCTATTATACCGGCTATTACGGGTACCCCGCTTATGTATATCCTTTCAGGTCCGATTTCTTTATAAGCAATGTTCTTGACGGTGTTATACGCTACTGAAGAGTCAACACGTTCCAGTGAAAGGAATATGTATATGGCAAGGTATTGCTTGTCTTCGGAAATGAGAGAGCCGACTAATTCAGAGTTGTTGAATACAGAATTCTCCAGTTTCTTCAATTCCGCGGGAGTTCGCGGGACTTCTTCCATGAGGGGATAGACATCAAGGCCAAACTCGTTTCCTACTGTTTCGGATGCGTTGGAGAGGCTCCTTACCCTGCTGATGAAAGGCACTTCTTCAAGTTTTTCCGTTATCCTTGCCAGTTTACTGAGGGTGGTATAGTTGAACACGGAAGAGCCTTTTTTTCCTATTGTTACGTTTATGAATTCACTTGCCCCGAAATTTGCCTCAAGTTCCTGAAGGACGAGCCTTTCAGGAAGGTCTTTAGGAAGCATTGCGACAACATCATCCTTAATTGTTATCTTGAAGATTCCGGTCCCGACAGCAAGGGATATAAGGATAGGCACCACTATTAATGCTTTTGTATGTTTTGATAATAAGTTTTTCAGGATTTTCATGAAATTAGTTTTCCTTACTTTCAAGTGAATTTATAATATGAATTAGATTGTTCATAATACTCAGCAGGTCATTTTTCTCCTTGTCGCTGAGTTTTTCGATTATTTCCCTGGAATGTTTTGCCTGTTCGGTCATAAGCTTTTTAACTGTTTTTTTTGCTTCCAGAGTTGGCTTTATATATACTATGCGTCTATCGTGGCGGTCACGTTCCCGCTTTATATAATGGTTTAAGGAAAGGCGGTTGAGCATTCCTGACATAGTACCGGCAGTGACGCCAAGAAGACTGCTCAATTCGGTGGCGGTGCATTTGTTTTTTCTGGTTATGGCGCGAAGTGTGATGTACTGCTGAAGAGTAAGTGTTATCCCTTGAATTTTCTGAGGATTGCCTACCTGAAAATGCCTCATAAGGGAGGGGATAAGATTATCAAGTGTTATAAGATATTGGTTTGTTTGAGCAGTGTTCAATGGTTTGCCTTTCAAATAGTTAGCATATCAAAACAATTATACATAATTTAAAAATATCGTCAAGTAAAAAATAGAAAAAGTATAAAATATTGAGTGGTATTTTTTACCTCAACACGTTATTTCATATTGACAATCAATGTTTAATCGGATATAATATAAATGAGTACGGTTTTACAGACGTGGGTTTATAGGCAGTCACCTAACAGAGGCGCTTCTTGAAAGAGGAATGAAAATAACGGCAGATTGGTACAAGAAATTATGGGAACAGAATAAGAAATAGGCGGTAAGCGGAAAAAGCAAATTTACCCGAAAGGGGGGGAGAAGTACAAAGTTTAATATACTTCAAATCAGGATGAAAATAGAACTTATAAACGTGTCCATTCACAAGGCAATATCCTCCAATATAAAGAGAAGGCCCAAGTCCACAAACTATCCTTCACTTGGATTGATAATAATTGCTGGGTTGACACCTGCAAATGATGATGTGTCCATCATAAATGATGACAGTCAGGAAATAAATTATAACAGTGGGGCAGACCTTGTGGGATTGTCTTTTCTTACTCCGGCTGCATACCGGGCTTATGAAATAGCGGATAAATTCAGGAGAAATAATGTATCCGTGGTTATGGGTGGCGTGCATGTTTCTGCCCTGCCGGATGAGGCGGGGGAACATGCAGATGCCGTTGTTGTCGGTGAGGCTGAGGGTATATGGCCCGGTCTTCTGGAAGATTTTAAAAACGGAAAACTGAAAAAAATCTACAAGTTGAATCATTATGCAGAACTATCCAAGGTTCCGTATGCAAGGAGGGACTTGTTAAACAAAAAGGACTATATAACCACTAATGTAATACAGACATCAAGAGGCTGTCCTTTTGACTGTGAATTTTGTTCTGTGGGAGACCTCTTCGGAAGAAAAACAAGGTTCCGTCCCGTTAAGGACGTTATAGGAGAAATAAAAACATTTGATAAACAGATTATTCTGTTTACAGATGATAATCTTGCAATAAACAAATCGTATACGAAGGAGCTGTTTGAGGCTCTCATTCCCCTGAAGAGGGACTGGGTTGGCGAAGCTTCGTGGACCATCAAGAACGATCCTGAACTCCTTGACCTGGCAGAAAAAAGCGGTTGCAGGGGGTTACTTATAGGGTTTGAATCCATTCATCCCCAGGATCATGTGCGAAAGGTCTCAAAACATCAGGACATGAAACAAGCATACCGTGAAACTGTACAGAAGCTTCACGATCATGGCATTGCCATTGTAGGGGCATTTGTGTTTGGTTTTGATAATGATGATGAAACCGTATTTAATGAAACATTGAAATTTGTCAGGGATGTGGATATTGAGATTGTGGAATTCAATACCATAATCCCTTTTCCGGGTACTCCCCTGTATTCGAGGTTGAGGAGAGAGGACAGAATCTTTGAGAACGACTGGAGGAAGTACACCTACTATCCCCCCGGACTATGTTTTTACCTGAAGCATATGCCTGTAGAAGAATTGAAGAACAACATCGGGAGGATATATAGAGAATTCTATTCGTTAAAATTGATAATATTAAGGATGATAAGTGTTTGGAGGAGATTCAGGAGTATCAAGATGGTTGTTTTGCTTTTTTTAATAAGTTTTGGCTACAGGAAGCGTATCCGGCACGGGTTCTAAGCCATTAATCAGTAATTTTCCGATGAGACTTGTATCCTGACTTTATGATAAACAGATATTTTAATACAGGGAACGCACCTGTTCCGATAATAAGTGGGACACAGCAAGTCAAAGACCACAAAGTCGTTAATGGGTTTTTCTTATACTTATGTTTATTTTTCACGAAGCGGCGGGAACGGGGGAGAAGAATTGGATTTCTTGATGAAAATGGTTTTATATTATGAATTATTTCCTGATAGTACCGAGTTTTCTTCTACTACATATTTTTGTGGGTAAGATAGTTTCAGTCCCCTATGGTCTGGCATTGTTTCCCAGATGGTATACTGCAACAGTTATAATTGTTATTTATGATTTTTTACTGATAATAGTCTACAATGGTATCTTTGGACTTGCTTTAAAGGTAAGATTCATTAACAAGATGATAAAAACTATTAGACATTGGTTAAGCAGATTCTTCAGGAAGTTGGGAACGAAAAAGGTACTCAGGGGAGAAAGAAAGTTTCATTCAAATCTGTTGTTCAGGGCGCAGAAGTGGGGACAACCAGGGGTTGTTTTTATTGCCGCTATCCCGTTCATCGGCGGCGGGGTATGGTCAGCTACACTTCTCGCCACGTTCTTGAAACTGGGAAATATACGCAAGTGTATGCTCATTATCCTGGGCAGCATAATTTGTTGCACGGGTTTAACTGTTGGATTTGTTGGAGTAAAAAGACTAATTGTCCTGTTGCTGGAGTTATTAAAATAAACGGTTCTTTAAGGAACAGAGGGATTTTATGATACCGGACCCATTATACGATTCAAAGAAATATTATGTAACAGCGGATGAACCTGTTAATACCTACATTTACCGCCCGACAGCCTGGCCGATTGTCAGGTTGTTGATAAATACTCCGCTAACACCTAATCATGTGACTCTGATAGGGCTGGTTTTTGGTATAATTGCGGGGGTTTTTTATTACTACGGGGGACATTTAAATTATGCGCTGGGTGCATTCTTTTTCTTCGTGGCGTCAATAATGGATTGTACCGACGGCCCACTGGCAAGGTTGAGAAAGAGTGAATCAGAGTTTGGTAGATATTTTGAAGGTATTGTTGATTATCTTGTGGGCGGAGCAGTATTTCTGGGTTTTTTCCTTAACATTTACAACCAGGGCAATACGGAAAATACCCTGGGTTTGTGTATAGCAGTCATGGTTTCCATTATAATTCACAACATGGGCTGGGACTATACAAGGACACAGTTCTTTTCAATTACGAGGAAGGGTGTCTATATTCCTGTAAACAGCTTTAAGTATTTCTGCCAGACACACATTGAGTTGAATTACTATAAAAGTTCCGGTCCCATAAAAATAGGTATCTATTTTTACTATTTATATCACCTTATTGAGCATCTCTTTTATTCTTCTACAGACCCAAATGCCGGCAATAAAGTAAAGCATTACACTGAAGAAGAGAAGAAAGAATATTTCAAAAATTATAGTAGTATAATGAAACTTTGGGGCTGGAATGGGGGAAAGACACATTTCACTTTTTTCATATTATGCAGTTTATTCTATAGAATAGACCTGATTCTGGCAGGGATCCTTATAGGTTTTAATGTTTTATGGCTGGTGACTTTAACGGTTCATAAACTACATTTCTACAGATCTCGTTCAAGGAAATCATTGTAGTTCATTTTCTGCCAATTTTTAAAATAACTATTATTTTCGGATTCTATTAGATATGTATATTTTGTTTTTTTTGTGTTTTTTTTGAGATTTTAGGTATGTTTTATTCTGTTTTCATACATTAAATATGTTATTCTACAAATTGAAGTGTCCTCATTTTGTTCCCACCAATATTGCGCTCTGCATATCGATATAACAGTCTTCATCCGTTACTTTCATATTATAAGCTCTCTTGAAGTAATCACCTGCCTCAATGTGCATACGGTATATTGTTTTCTGAGTATTTTCCGGTAATCCACTATTTTCTATCCAGTTATTAATGCTCATGTGTTTCATTAATACTATTTCTGTCTTTATGTTTTTAAACCCTGCCTTTTTCATGAGTTTGTGCAAATCCTGCGGCATGAAAGTAAGTCTTTCTTCTTTTAACTTGAATATTTTTGCATAATCTTCTTTTACATCAATAGACGGCGGAACGCCTTCTGATAACACCATCTTCCCTTTTTTCTTAAGAAGCCTATAACACTCATTCATGGCCTTCTGGGTGTCTTTTAGAATATGATGAAATACCATCCTGGCCGTAAGTTTATCAAAAACTTCTTCCTTGAATATTGGATTAAGCAGATCTCTTCTTATAAAGTACTTGTTATCATGCCAGTTACTGTGTTCAAGCATGTCCTGAGAAATATCTAAACCTATTACTTCCTTAACGTGCGAAGATATAGCATGCGCAATAACTCCCGTGCCGGTTCCGACATCGAGCACTATATCACTTTTTTTAAACTCCCCTGCTTTAATAAATGCGTTTATATAGTTTTGCTTATTTACCCATTGAAGGTTGTCATATTTCACCGACCTTTTCTTCCAAAAATGTTTTTTATTAGATAATTTTTTCATGAGTTAAATCCTTATGTGTTTTTATGGATTATATCTTTAATGCCTCCCATTTGTCAATCATAAAATTAGGAGGGGGTTCCCCCGGCTTTCTCAAAATCATCATTTCAGGGGAAGAAGAACGCCAACTGTCTGATGTCTATTTTTTTCCCATTTTCAATTTCAGTATCCCACTTCTGATTAAAAAGAAACCTGTATATTTCATCTGCTATAGCATACTGTTTGTATGCAGGAACTTCAAAGAATCTTTTTGTTTTTTCCAATATTTTATTGGGTAGCATACTCATCCTAAGTTTTCTTCCAGGATGTGCACTCAAAAAATAAAATACTGGATGTGCCTTGATATTTATTTCCATTAGGGTTGCCCATGTATTGCTACTTTTGGGTGTACGATGTATAAGAAGTTTGTTACTTAACATTTAAGCATTATAACAACATTTATGTAGTTTATGTTGACAATTACCGTGGATTTATATATATTATTTATTGATTATGTAATAATATCTTAATCATAATAGTTTTTACGGAGAAAAATAAATGCCAAAGACAATAGCCGAAATAAATGAGCGGATACGAAATGGAAGCGTTGTAGTGGTGACTGCGGAGGAAATTGCCGATGTTATAAACAAAGTGGGAATTGAAAACGCGGCAAAGCAGGTTGATGTAGTGACCACCGGCACTTTCGGCCCGATGTGTTCTTCCGGGGCGTATTTGAACGTCGGTCATACCAAACCCAAGATAAAACTGGGAGGGGGGACAGTTACGCTTAACGGCGTGAGCGCTTATTCGGGGTTTGCCGCCGTTGATGTGCTTATGGGCGCCAACGCCCTGAGTGAAAGTGACCCGAGAAATAAGGTATTTCCCGGGGAATTCAATTATGGCGGCGGACACGTTATTGAAGACCTCGTTGCGGGAAAGGATTTAGTGCTTAAGGTAAGGGCTTATGGTACAGACTGTTATCCAAGGAAAGAATTGGAAACATATATCAACATCAGGGATATCAATGAGGCGGTTCTTTTTAATCCCAGGAACGCCTATCAGAATTATAACTGCGCGGTTAATCTGTCTGACAAGATAATATATACGTATATGGGTGTCCTGAAACCCAAGCTTGGCAATGCGAATTACTGCAGCGCGGGGCAGCTTTCACCGCTGTTAAATGACCCGTACTATAAAACGATAGGTATCGGCACAAAGATATTTTTAGGGGGCGGTGTCGGGCGTGTCATATGGCATGGAACACAGCATAATCCGTCTGCGAAGCGCAAGTATAACGGGGTTCCAAGTGTCCCTGCGGGCACGCTTGCCGTCATGGGGGACCTTAAACAGATGAAACCCGAGTGGCTGATGGGAACTTCAATGCTGGGTTACGGCGTAACGCTTTCGGTTGGTATAGGAGTGCCAATCCCCATACTGGATGAGGAGATATGCCGTTATACGGCAATCAAGGATGAGGATATATGGACCCAGGTGGTTGATTACAGTAATTCGTACCCTAACGGGAAACCGGGGAACATCGCTGAGGTGAATTACGCTCAGTTGAGGAGCGGAAAGATAAAGATTCATGGAAAGGAAATTATAACGGGGGGGCTTTCGAGCTATTCAAGAGCAAGAGAGATTGCCGGGATTTTAAAGGACTGGATAAAAAAGGGAAAGTTTCTTCTTGATAAGCCCGTTGCCAGCTTGCCGGGAGTCGATTCGGATTGCAAATGCAAGCCGTTAAAGGAAAGGGCCGTAAAGGAATAGTCCGGTGGTAAGATACTGTATTTGAATTACATTTCTGGAGGAGAATCATGGTTTCAAAAAAAATTGTATTACATTTTCCGTCAAAACTGATAGATAAGCCGGTAATATCGACACTGGTGAAGGATTTCAACCTGGAATTCAATATCATGAAGGCATTCATTACTCCGAGGGAAGAAGGATTGATGGTGCTTGAGGTAATCGGTGATGAGAAGGATTTTGACAAGGGAATTAAATACCTGAATAAAGCCGGGATTAGGATTCAACCGCTCAGCAAGGACGTTAAAAGAAACGACACCAGGTGCACTAACTGCGGGGTATGTGTTACGATATGCCCCACCCAGGCGCTTGTTTATGACAGGGAAACGCATGAAGTGCATTTTTATGATACAAAATGCATTGCTTGCGAGTTGTGCATAAAAGCATGCCCGGTAAGGGCAATGACAGTTGATTTTTAGAGCGCTATAGCGGCAGGGGCAAAATGAGTACCTTAAAAAACAAAATTAAGAAACTGAAAAAAGAAAAGAATGCGGTTATCCTGGCGCATAACTATCAGCTTGGCGAAGTGCAGGATATAGCGGATTTCTGCGGGGATTCGCTGGAATTATCCCGGAAAGCCGCCGGGACGGATGCCGGTATGATTGTTTTCTGCGGGGTTAATTTTATGGCGGAAACGGCAGCAATACTCTGTCCCGATAAAAAGGTCATTATACCTGATAAAAATGCCGGATGCCCGATGGCTGCCATGGCTGGTGTTGAAAAGCTTAAAATGCTTAAAAGGACCTATCCGGACGCAGTAGTTGTTACTTACGTAAATTCGACGGCCGAGGTGAAGGCTCAAAGCCATATCTGCTGCACGTCCGCCAATGCTGTTGAAGTGGTGAATTCCCGGGACGCGGACGAAATTATTTTTTTACCTGACAAGTATCTCGGACGGTATGTTGCCACCAAGACCGACAAGAAAATTATATTCTGGGAAGGCTATTGCGGTCCCCACGTGAAGATTCTTGATGATGACATCAGGGAATTGAAAAAAGACCATCCGCGCGCTAAAGTCCTTGTTCACCCGGAATGCACGCCAGGAGTGATTGAGCTTGCCGATGAGGTTCTTTCAACCAGCGGTATGAGAAAGTATGCCGGGAAGAGCGATAGCAAGGAGTTCATCGTGGGTACTGAAATAGGCATGATTTACAGGCTCAAGAAGGATAATCCCAAAAAGGAGTTTTACCCTGCATCAGGTAACGCTGTTTGTATGTCAATGAAACTGTGTACGCAGGAGAGGGTTATGTGGTCGCTTGAACATGAAAAAACTGTAATAAAAGTGCCGGAAGATATAAGGGTGAAGGCAAAAGAAGCTATTGACAGGATGCTTGAAGTGAAGGGCAAATAATTTGGGGACATAATTTGGGGACACGAATAATTTGGGGACACGTACCTAATTATTTGTTAAATAGTGTTGTTTAAATAATTAGGTACGTGTCCCCAAATTATTTTAACGAGGTGTTTAGATTATGATGTACCCTGATTTAAAAACATTTAAGAACCTGGCAAGAAAGGGAAACCTGATACCGGTTTACAGGGAAATACTTGCCGACATGGAAACGCCTGTTTCCGCGTTCACAAAACTGGGTAAAGCTTCGTACGCCTACCTGCTTGAAAGCGTGGAAGGCGGGGAGAACCAGGGGAGGTACTCGTTTCTTTCCACGGGGGCAGGCAGGGTGTTTGATTCGGGGGCGGATTCTGCCGTATCATTTAAAGGCCTGGAAAGAATGATGAAGAAATTCAGGCCGGTTCATATTAAGGGCCTGCCCCGGTTTTACGGCGGGCTTGTGGGGTACATGAGTTACGATATGGTGAACCACTTTGAGAAATTGCCTGATACCAATCCCGACGAAATGAACCTGCCGGACTACAGGTTCATGCTCACCGATACCACCCTTATTTTTGACCATGTTACCAGGACCATAAAAGTAGTATCCTGCGTAAACCTTGATGAGGGAAAAAAAAGCCTGGCGATAAAATACAACGATGCTTGTTCCAAGATAGACGCAATAATAAACAAGTTGAATAAACCTTTGAAAAAACCGCTGTCCTCGTTGAATGAAAAAACGAAAATAAAAATAAAATCAAATTTCAAGAAAAGCGAATTTAAAAAAATAGTTGCAAAAGCCAAGTCGTATATAAAGGCGGGGGATATAATACAGGCAGTTTTATCTCAGAGGCTCGAGGTGGATGTAAAGGGGAAGCCTTTTGATGTATACAGGGCGCTCCGGGTGGTAAATCCTTCTCCCTACATGTACTATCTTAAACTGGGAAGTCTTGTAATCGCGGGGTCTTCTCCGGAGATACTGGTAAGGCATGAGGATAGACGGGTCATGCTAAGGCCCATTGCCGGGACACGGAGGCGCGGCAGGGATGAAGAGGAAGACTGTAAACTTGAGAAGGAACTGCTGTCTGACCCTAAAGAGAAGGCTGAGCATATAATGCTGGTTGACCTTGGAAGAAACGATATAGGCAGGGTATGTGAATACGGCAGTGTCAGGGTTTCGGAGCTTATGGTTGTAGAAAAGTATTCCCACGTTATGCACATAGTGTCGGAAGTCAAGGGAAAGCTAAAGAAGAACAGGAACAGTTTTGATGTTATGAAGGCGTGTTTTCCCGCAGGGACAGTGTCGGGAGCTCCCAAGATCCGCGCTATGGAAATAATAGATGAACTTGAAAATACGAAGAGGGGCGCTTATGCGGGGGCTGTTGGTTATTTCAGTTATCAGGGTAATATGGATATGGCAATAACCATACGCACAATCCTTATTAAAGGCGGTAAGGCGTACATCCAGGCCGGGGCGGGCATCGTGGCGGATTCGGTTCCCGAGAGGGAATATTATGAAACGATGAATAAGGCAAAGGCAATGATAAAGGCGGTGGAAATGGCGGAGAAGGGGTTGGAGTAAACCCGGTGGGATTAAATAATAGAGGTTAACCGTGATTCTTGTAATTGATAATTATGATTCGTTTGTTTACAACCTTGTTCAGTACCTTGGAGAAATGGGGGAGGAGCTTGTTGTCATGCGTAATGATGAGCTGAGCCTGGGCATGATAAAAAAACTAAGGCCGGATAGCATACTTCTATCTCCGGGGCCCGGGAAACCTGAAGATGCCGGTATATGCAGGGATGTAATAAAGGAATTCTATTCCATGATTCCCATCCTTGGGGTATGCCTCGGCCATCAATGCATAGCAAGCGTTTTTAACGGGAAAGTCGTTCGCGCAAAAAGAATTATGCATGGGAAGGTTTCAATGGTGAGCCATGATGGGAAAAGAATTTTTAAGGGGCTGAAAAATCCTTTTGAAGCCACGCGATATCATTCGCTTATCGTGGAAAGAGAAAGCCTGCCTTCCTGCCTGGAGATTACAGCATGGACCGAAAGGGGCGAGATTATGGGTGTCAGGCATAAGAGACATAACGTGAGCGGGGTACAGTTTCATCCTGAATCCATACTTACGTCCGGGGGGAAGAAAATGCTGGCGAATTTCATAGAAGGAAGGAAACGGGATATATGATAAAGGAAGCTATCAAGATAATTATTGAAGGAAAAAACCTGAAGGAAAAAGAAGCGATTGAGGTCATGAATGAAATAATGTCCGGTAACGCCACGGATGCCCAGATAGGCGCGTTTATAACGGTTTTAAGAATAAAGGGTGAATCTCTTGATGAAATTACGGGATGCGCCAGGGTGATGCGGGAAAAAGCGCTAAGGGTGAAAATAAGTCCTGATATCGGGGAAATTGTTGATACTTGCGGTACCGGCGGCGATGGTTCAAATACTTTCAATATTTCAACCGCTGCGGCATTTGTTGTCGCGGGCGCGGGGTTGAAGGTGGCAAAACACGGTAATAAGTCCGTTTCCTCGCAGTGCGGGAGCGCTGATGTACTGCAGGAGATGGGTATCAATATACAGTTGTCTCCGGACAAAGTGGCTGAATCCATAAAAAATGTTGGAATAGGTTTTATTTTTGCGCCATTATTTCACGGCGCAATGAAGTATGCCATCGGGCCAAGAAAGGAGATAGGAATAAGAACGATCTTCAATATTCTTGGGCCATTAACCAATCCCGCGTATGCTACTGCCCAGGTGCTGGGGGTTTATGACGGCCGGCTTACGACCGTTATGGCTCATGTCCTGATGAATATGGGTATAAGGCGCGCTTTTGTAGTTCACGGTACGGACGGTATTGATGAAATTACGATTACTGGCAATACAAGGATTTCAGAGCTGAAAGAAGGCAGGGTGAGAACATATAATATCAATCCGGATAAATTTGGTTTGAAGAAAGCAAGGATAAGCAGTATAAGAGGCGGT
>JAUXDE010000062.1 GCA_030618495.1 Clostridia bacterium | reverse complement strand
GGTTCCGGGAACACAGCGCAACTGTTTTGAGTCCTCCTTCCTCATGACAACGCTTAAGAAGAATACAAATACAGTTGATATTGCGGGAAGGTGAAGGTTAAAATCCACCAGCGCATGAGTCAATATGGCCACAGCCCCTGCCATGGAGGAAAGATAATGCCACAGCAGCCTTTTATTATCACAGGCGATATAGAACCTTTTAATCCCCCGGGCAAAAAACAACCACACTATCCATAAAAACATAAAAAGGGGAATCAATCCTGCTTCCGCGCCGAGATGCAGGTATTCGTTGTGCGCAAACCTGGGATGTTTGCCGTATTGCGCCAACGCTCCATAAACCGGAAAATTGTATTTTAAGAAACCGTATTCAAAATTACCCGGTCCCGTTCCGAGGAAAGGGCGTTCTAAAATCATACGAACGCTTCCCTTCCATATATTTGGCCTCTGGTTTGAATAAGGGTCTGCCGAATCCATTTTAAGGACCTTCCTTATCCCGGATGACGGGACTATAACAAACGTTAAAATCAGAACCGCGGATACTGCGGCTATTCCCCATTTCCTATACCTTGTGACTGCAAAAAAGATAACAGCGGCAGCCAACCCCAGGTACCCCGCTCTTGAATGCGTTTTAACCAAACTAATAAACATTACCAGAATCGGCAGGGAAAAAAGGACAACATGACCGTACTTCCCGTCATAAAGCCAGTCCTTCATATTTATCATTATCCTGGTCAAACCTATAACTATACCAATAACCAGGTAACCTGCCAGCAGGTTCCTGTTCGGAAATAAATTCTTCTCAAACGAGACTATGGAGATAACAAAAACCGTTATGAATATCAACATAAACAGATTGTCATTTATTGAATCCGTTGAATTGTATACCAGAACCTGGTATAAAATGATGAAGATTATTACACTTATAAAACCCAGGATGGAATTATTCAGGTACATAGAATATATCGTGGAAAGGAAACAGAAACCAATAAATACTACCAGCGGAAAATTTAACCTTGATGACCTGCTGAAAGGAAAATACCTGTTTCTCCGCAGGCACAGCAAACCTGCAAATAATATAATAACCTGGATTACGGCAAGAGGCGCTGTTTCCCTGCCCCCCTTAAACCATGGAGCAAAAAGAAACAGGATAAATAACAGTATTGAAATCATTTTGTTCATTATTGTATTATTTTTTACTACTGATTAATCATAAGGTTTTCAAGTATATTCCTGTATTCCTTGTTAAACTTATCGCACTCAATAGCTGTTTTTATTTCCCTGACAGCCCTTTCATAGTCCATTTTAAGCTGGTACAGAAGCGATAGGTTCCTGTGAAATGGCGCGTAACAGTACCGATATTCTACCGCCTTCTCCAGTTCTATTATTGCCTCGTCCAGCCAGCTCCTGTAACCGTCTTCCATGTAATAACCCATGTACACGTCCGCCAGGGCGGAGTAATGCATGGAATTCAACGGGTCAGTATCAATGGCTTTCCTGTAATAATCTTCCGCCTCGCCCAGCGCTCTGATTTTAGTTTCTTTTTTCTCCTCAGCTGTATCCCCATGGGAAGCATGTCTTTCCTTTACGCTGTTGCCGGCGAAAACCCCGTACCTGCTCGCAAGAAACGGTTTGGTCACCTTAACGCCTGCCCATAAAACCAGCATTACGATTACAGCGGTTAGTATGCCCTTCTTTTCCCTGTTTAATTCAAGCGTGAATCTACTGTAATGCCCTCCTTCATCTCTTCCCCGCATTATTCCAAGCATCATCCAGAAAAGCACGGCATTGGCGGGAATACACAGGTTATAATCCACAAGGTTCTGAACGAGTATGCCGATTACGCTTGCGAACAGCAATTTATCAGTTGTTTTTCCCCTCTTCAACACCTTTATTAAAAACCATACTAATACCAGCAATCCCGCAACGCCGGTTTCAGCCCCGGTTTGAAGAAAGAAATTATGCGCGTACAGGGAATTCAACGCTCCTGACTTGTAGTTAAGAAACGCCGAACCAAAATTTCCCAAACCCACGCCAAAAAGCGGCTTGTCGGCTATCATCCTGAGAGCTGTCTTCCACCACGAAAAACGGTTCGCCGCGTTAATATCACAGAGCTTGATTATTGAAAGGGCTGCCAGCAGGAAAACCAGGACTATGAAGTAGTACCTGTACTTCCTGAAAAAATCCCTCCCTAACATGAAGTACGCCACCAACAATACACCAATAAATGCCCCGAGGATCCCCCCCAGGGACCTCGTTAAAAACAAGCATACCAGCATTAAGCCAAAAGTTCCAAGGCACAAGAACCTTTTAATCTTTGAATTCCATTCCTTTATTAAAAAACCGAGCGAAACAGGGATTACCATCACCAGGTACCCGGCAAGTATATTGGAATTAACCATTGTTCCCGTGACCGACACTCCCCTTATGAACTGGGAAAACCCTGTTAACGAAAGAAACGCCCCGATAGACAACAGCAGGCAAAGGAAATACTGCCTGCTCCTGTCCTGTTTTAAGTCATATTTGGAATTAAGACCGCTATTACCGGAGGTTTCCTCTCCAACTATCCTGCCAGCCATGAAAAACAGGAACATGTAGTTGAGCAGGTTAAAGAGCTCATTGCGGGTGTTGAACCTGTCTATTGAAGTTAAATATGAAAGTGAAGATATAAATAAAAAAATAAAAAGCGGGAAATAAACCGATTTTACATTAACCCGGATACCCGCTCTTTCAGAATCCCATAATACTGAAATCAGGTAAATAAGGAGGATAAGGAGAGATACAATGTGAATTGAAGCGCATGCCCAGATATCCCAGGATGCCCTGGCAAGAGGGGAAAAAACAACTATAAAATACAGGAGTAGTAATAAAGGAAGTTTTTTTTTATCATTGACTGTGTATACTCCATGCGGATGGGCAGGAAAGACTATCAATGGAACAGGTGATCGCCTTTGGTTCCTGCGCTCCACAATCAATATCATCTATAGTGCCTTCACTCGAAGAACCCGGTTGTATAGTGGTATCTTCCACGCTCCCATATGCCGTGGTAATCGCGGTGTTCTTTGCGCTGTCAGTGTATAAAATGACTTTTACAACAATTCCATATATAGGACAATCCCCGTCATTAAATACCTCGAATGAAACATCACATGTTATTGGTATAGTTGATTTCTCTACTGAAAAAGTGCCCGAAACGACCGTGCTTGAACTGGTGAGTATTTCCATCTTGATTGAAACAGGAGTAGTCAGGTTTTCCTCTACTTCAACGTTATCAAAAGTGCTTGTTACATTCCCATGATTAAGCGCAGTAAAAGTCATATCGTAATATCCCGGTGTAAGCCCTTCAAAAACATAATAACCTGACTGGTTGGTGCGCTCCGCGGGAGGGGCGGTACTACCGTCCTGCGGCGACAGGGTTACTTCCACCGCATCCAGCACATCAACGTCCTCAACCGCGGCCCTTTCATCCGATTTAGACACATAACCTTCTATCCTGCCGGTGCAGTTCACAATAAGCGGTATCAGGATTATAGTCAGTAAAAATAGTATTACTTTCTTCATTTTTGGTACCCTCCGTTTATCTTACTATTTATTCTTCAAGCTGCTTTATTATATTTGCCGTCACGAACACCAATAGTTCAGTGCGTTTATTCTCAATTTTTTTATGCCTGAATAATATACCCAGTATCGGTATATCCCCGAGTATAGGCACCTTGCTCGTGGTCTTCACTTCCTGATCCTTAATCAATCCACCGATTACAATTGTATCGCCGTCCTTTACAAGCACCTTTGTTTCAGCCTCCCTCGTGCTGATTACGTAACTGCTCCCATCGGCTTTAAAGGTACTTATTTCAGGATGAACCACGAGTGTTATGTACCCGTCCTCATTAATGGTGGGGGTAACCGATAGTTTTATACCTGTGTCAAGATACTTGATAGATTCCGTCATAATTCCCTGACTGACAGATTTTTCCTTAACCGGTATTTTATCTCCTACAAGCACCTTTGCCGTCTCATTGTTCAACGTTATTATTCGCGGGTGGGAAAGTTCTTTTAACTTAGTGGACTTAGAAAGCGCTGCCAGGGTAAGATTAAACCTGGTCTGGTTAAGTATACTGCCTATCCGGAGTATCCCGCCCGCTGAAGTCAGGTTCTCCATAAAATTCACACCCGATCCGTCTTCTCCCGGATGAGCAATATACGGAGCATTCCCGTCAAATCCTTCATACCTAGCGCTTGAATCCTGAGTTGAACCAATAGTAAGCAGGTTATCCTTTCCTGAGCCCCTGTTGTTCCTGTTGTTAAAATCGCGCGCTACCGACCAATCAACACCTAAGTTAATGGGGACATCATCAATGCCTATTTCCATTATTCTTGCTTCAATCATCACCTGCCTCGGCATTACATCAAGTTCATTGACTATCTTTTGATACTCCTCAAGCCCTTCCGGCGTCGTTGTTATGATTAAACTGTTCGTTGTCTTGTCCGTGCTGACGTTGGCTTTTACCCCGCCGAACTCCATACCCGTGAGCTGTGCCTTGATATCATCTGCCTTGGTATATTTCATGGTGAACTTTCGGGTAATTTTGACGGCCCTGCCCCTCTCGGTTTTCAACTGCTGCGGCGTAACGATACGGACGATATTCTCCGACTGTTTCTGCGCTACCAGCCCGCTTAACTTGAGAATAGCCCGGAAAGCATCGTCAAATGAAACATTCTCCAGAAATAGCGTAATCGTTCCGGAAACATCCGAACCGTAAATAAAGTTCATCCCGCTCTGCTCCGAGAGCATCCTCATGACTTCGGTAATATCAGCCTGGTAAAAATTCAGGTTAACGATTTCATCGCTTATGGACGGGATTACCCCTTCCATTACCGACGGCTTTCCCTTTTTTTTCTTTTCCCTTAAGGCCGCCTCTTCTTCCTGTTTCCTTATTTTTTCAACGAGTCTCTTATGTTCGATATCTTCAGTATTTTTCTGTTTTTTTACCGCGGGTTTCTTTTTTACAGCCTTCTTAACGGGTTTCTTTTCAACCTTCTTTTCCACTCTTTTTTCCGGCTTTTTTTCAGTGGCGCCTTTTTCCGAAAAAACGGTTATGATGATATTACTTGCGGTACTTTCGGCTTCATAGCTTACCTGCCTGCTTAAATCCAGCACGACACGAACAACCATTTCGGGCTCGTCCTGGAACTGGCTGGTCCTCACTTTTTTTATAAGGGGATTATCCACTTCCATGTTCTTCTTATCCCAGCTGTGTTTTATACCCGTTATATCAACCACAAGCTTGGGAGGAGACTCTATCTTGAAACAGCGGTACTTGACAAGCCCCGTGGTCTGGATGATTACGTCTGATTTCGTATCGCTGATTTTTTTAACCTTTACGTTTTTCATCTCCTTATACTCCGGGGCCGACCCCGCTTTTTCAGCCATCATCGTCTTATTGAATGTTAAAAATAACAAGAAAAGAAAACACAACATAGCTGAAATTCTTATTATAAATTTTCTCATATTTTATTTCTCCTTAACTTTTTTCATTTCAAGTTTTAACGATTCAGATTTAGCGCTTTTAATCCTTAACACGCGCATATAATGCTTCCTCGTGTTCAGGATTACCCTGCTCTTCTCCACGGAACCCGTTACCCCGGGAACAACCTGATTGTTTAAACCTATCAGTTTGGTTCCCTTGACAATATAACTCCTGCCTCCGGGGCCCGCAACAAGGGCATATTTTTCCTTCTTATCGGTTGATTCTATAATTCCCTTTAGTTCAAGCAGCGATATATCAACACCCCCCGAAACTGTATCTCCATCCGCCTTGAGTCCCGGCGGAATAAAAGGATTCCTGACATTCTTTGTGCGGTATACGTATTTCTTCTCTTCCTTCTTCTTTTTCTCCCCGGCCTTGAGCCTGGCAAGCATCTTTTTATGAGCTATCCTTGCCATTTTCTCCATGGCAGCATCGAGTTCCGCGTTTCCGGAGTCCTTCTTCCCGCAACCACCCATCGTAGAAATCAGGAACAATAACGCTAATAATTGTATTATAAATAACTTTTTTATCACTTTTTTCACTCTGTTAATACTTTCTAATCATTGTAAACATAAGCGCACAGCATAAAACTCGCCATGATGTTCACACGGCTATTCTCATCAATGGTTGAAGTAATTCTAAGGTTTTTAAAACCAAGCACTCTTTCCTGCTGCGCCATTTTAGTCATAAAAAATCCCAGCCTGTGATAAGTCGTGTTTATGGATATCTCCATGGGCAGCAATGTATAGTATGCTTTCTTGCTCTCTTTCCTGGGACTGAAATTCGTAATGTCAATGGAATATCTGCGCCCCACCCTGGTGGCAGTTTTAAGCAGTCCCGGAATATCGTTTTCCCTGGGAAGTTTCTTTTCCACATGGGCAAGTTCAACCTTAAGCGCTTTAAACTCCACCTCTAACTCGGGCAGTCTTTTCGCTTCTTCCTCGGCTTTCCTTAATACTTCTACCTTTTCTTCTACCTGCTTCTCAAGATCCTTTATTTTGAGACCCATAGGCGCGTATACATACTTAAAGAATGCGATTATGATTATTATACCCAGCCCTATACCGCCCAGGATATTCTGAACTTCCTTGCTCTTAAAATCTATTTTACCTAACTCTGCTTTTATATCCATTGCCGGTTAACCTTCTTTTTTTTCCTTTTCTTTATGAACATAATCACAATCTATATCAAAAGTCCTTACTTCCACTCCTTCGCCCATCGTTGACGTAAGAACACCTCCCATTTCTACATTATCGAATTTCTCGGAGTCTTCAAGTCGAGCGGTGAACCTGGCAACCCCGCCATTATTAGTCGCAAAAAGTTTCATTTTGAGTTTCAGCGTTTCCCCCTTCATGTTGGTATGCAACGAAGTCATCCATACATTCCAGGGAATTACTGCCGAGATGTCCTGCATCAGGTGCGGGTATAATAGACTTTCTTTCATCAATGTCTTTATCACTCCTACTTTTGTTTTTAATTTCTTCTTTTCATTTTCAATTTTTTCAACCTTGGCAATGGTTTCCTGCAGGGGTTCAAGTTTTTTATCGATATCTTTTATCTCGGCATTCAAACCCCTGTACTTCAGAACCCTCATTCCGTAAGTCCCGAAAACTGCCAGAAGCAGGCAGGCGCATGCAAAGATTATAAGAAATACCAGTTTTTTCCCTTTTTCCTTTTCCAGTATCTCTTTTGGCAGAAGATTGATTTTTATCATTTTATTTCTTAATGTCCCCTTCAGACCTCAAGGCAAGTCCCAGCGCCACGGCAAACACCGGAGCATCCTTTTCAAATTCATCGGAAACCTCATTGACGCTTACATTGCCGAAAGGATTGCATATTTCAACGGGAATATTAAGTTCCTTGGCAAGGTATTTATCAATGTTTTTGAGTATTGCGCTGCCGCCGCTCAAGATAATTTTTTCAACCCTCATTTCACCTTCCGTGGGGGCCTGGTAATAATCAATTGAACGCTGTATTTCACCAACCATTTCCTGCAGTACAGGCATTATGCTCATGGAAAACTGGATTTCGCTTTCGTCTCCCGCCGCCTTTTCCTCATCGGGTAATATTATACCCTTCTCTTTTTTCATCTCTTCCGCAGAATTAAAATCCATCTGCATACCCTTCTGAATAGCGTTTGTGAAACTATTGCCGGCAACAAAAAGGTCTCTCACAACTTTTGAAACACCCTTCTCAAGAATGTTAATATTGGAGGTAGCAGCTCCGATATCAAACATCATGACAGTCTCTTCATCCTCCTCTGACTCCTGGCGGTTCAATTCGTACACGTTTTCCAGGGCAAATGCGTCAACATCAATAATCGCGGGTTTCAACCCCGCTCTTTCTATAATATTCATGCGCTCCTGCAGGATGTCCTTCTTCGCCGCCACCAGGACCGTCTCCATTTTAGGTACGTTTTCCTCCATAACATCGCCTATTATGTAGGTACTGATATTGACTTCCTTGATATCAAATGGTATATACGGCTCCGCCTCGAATTGAATTGACTTCTCCAGGTCGCTGGAAGGCATCTTGGGGAACTTAACGTATCTCACTATCACTGAATTACCCGAAACCGATATGGCAACTTTCTTATCGGTAATCTTGTTATCCGTTAAAATCTTTTTAAGGTCCCCGGAAATTAGATTCAACCTGTCATCGGGTGAAAGTTCTGAAATGGAAACGGTTGAAAACGGTTGATTTATACATTTCTCAAGACTTACCTTCTTCCCCGCCCCCTTAAGCTGTACCAGCTTGATGCCATGAGAACCTATATCAAGACCTATTAGATTTTTTGCCATTACATTTCCCTGACTTATTTATTTACTATACAATTATTAATAAATTTTTTAAAAACATCCTTCTTCTCATAGTATTTATTCAACTGCAGTTCAGATATATCTAGTCTGCCGTTGAAATTTCCTTAAAGTAACAAAAATACAGACGATTGTCAACACTAATTTGACTATTATACCACACCCTGTCGCTTTTGTCAACCATTATTTTTTGTTTATCGTCGCTATATCAATGTGTGATATATCACTTTATTCCATTTTTTCTCTTGCCTTGTTGATTAGAACTTTGGTCTTTCTGTGGTTCGGCTTAAGCGTCAATACCTTTCTCCACTCCCTTATGGCTGCCCTGTAATTACCTTTCTTGTAATACCTGACCCCCTGTTTATAGTACTGCTCAATAACCGCTTTCTTGTCTTTTCTATCCAACCCCTTCTGTTCTTCCACCGCCACAAGCCCAAGGGACTCGCCAAACTGGAGTGTAATTGAAACCCTGTGAGTTCCGATATGATTTGGCCCCACCATGAAAGGATAGTTAAAAGAATAATCCGCCTGCACCCCGATAACTTCCAGGAGCTTGCGGAAACTGAACCCTATACCTATCTCATCCAGGTTCACCCCGGTCCTCACTCCGATAGTTTTATATAAAAACCATGCCTCGCAGCCCAGGCAAATATTGAAACTCTGCGCTTCGGGAACACCCAGCCTGTATAAAATATCAAGCGTCGGTGTAATATTCTCATACACCTCGTAAGCGCCTCCCAGCCTGATTTCCGGGAGCAGTAATTCCTCATCCAATAATCCCAGGTTCACCGGTATGATATTCTTTATTGCCAGCCCGATTGAAATATTTTTGTCAATAACAGCGATACCCCCGATTTCCGCGGTAATTCCGGACACTGACGTTGACGAACCTTTATTGCCGAAAACAGGGTCTTTCTCTGTCCGTTCGTTCATGCCGTACATATGGTTAACATATTTTAAATTCAGCCCCGCATACACATCTACCTGCTTTTCTTCACTGAACCTGCGCCTTTTCTCATCAGCGCCGTAACCGATTACCTGCAGGGCATAGTTCAGTGATACGGCATTTTCATGATAGAGTATCGTCTCGTTGAAGTTCGTCCAACCCAGCCCGACCGAACCTGCTCTTCCTAACGGGTATGCCGCTGCCAGATAATTCATTGCCAGGTTCGCGGCCACGTATTTATTCGCTTCAGCGTCCCATCTCTTCAAATCAAGGCCAAGATACGGCAGACAGTGCATGAAAGTCGCCTCGGCGTACTTCATCCTGGCGATACCCGCGGGATTCCAGAATATCGCATTGGCGTCATCGCTTACGGCGCAAAAAGCGCCCCCCATGCCCGTCGGTCTCGCTCCCCAGCCTGAAATATCGAATGCGGAATAACCGGGCCTTACCAGCCAGCCGCAGGTAACGATGAAAACTCCTATTGTTAAAATAATGTTATTCTTTTTACGCATTATCTGCCTTTTTGTGTTAAAGCCTGACCCCTCTATTTTGCAACAACAATGACACCACTCAATATCGGCTTGCTCGTATCGTCCGAGTATTTTATCCGGTAAATATACAGCCCGCTGTTGACCGTATTTCCTTTCTCATCCTTCCCCGCCCACATCGGGCTGTCCCCGGCAACGGAACTTCTAATCGTA
>JAUXDE010000112.1 GCA_030618495.1 Clostridia bacterium | reverse complement strand
ATGCCCGTTAGCGTATTTATAAAACTTTCTGCTATCTTATGAAGGTTCACCAGTGTTATATTACAGTCATTCAGCTGTCCATCGGTAAATTTATTATTGATAATGGTATTTACCATATTCGATATACGTTCAAAAGAAGGTTCTTCAAGTGTTCTTGCCGCAGCTTCAACACTGTCAGCAAGCATTACTATAGCTGCTTCCCTGGTTGTTGGTTTCGGTCCCGGGTAGCGGTACTTCATTTCTTCAACCGAAGACGATTTATCTTTTTCAAGAGCCTTCATGTAAAAATAATGAATTAAACCCGTACCATGATGCTCTTCAATGATGTCAATGATGCGTTTATTCAAGTTGTGTTTCTTCCCGAGAATAACACCGTCTTTCACATGAGAAACTACAATCAGGCTGCTCATGTTTGGCGTTAACTCCTCATGCTTGTTTGCAAGATTACTCTGGTTTTCCGTAAAGTATTCAGGCTTGTTTAATTTTCCTATGTCATGATAATACGCTCCAACCCTTACCATGAGGGAATCCGCGTTTATCAATTCAGCCGCCGTTTCCGCAAGATTACCCACTATCAGGCTATGATGATAAGTTCCCGGTGACTCCAGCATCAATCTCTTCAACAACGGCTGATTGAAATCAGCAAGCTCAAGAAGCTTAATATTCGTAACGATGGAAAAAACATCCTCAAGGTACGGCAAAATACCTATAGTCAGGACAACGGAAAGAAAACCACTGCCTAATCCCCACATCATATCCTTCCACATGAATATGAACGAGTCTCCCTTGATTAGATAAATCATCAGAATGGCAAAAATATTAGCGCCGCTGACAAACAATCCCGCCCTGGTGATATCACGCCTGTTTCGCACCGAATAAGTGCTGTATATGCCCGCAAGACCGCCCATCACCGCCACCAGAAAGAAATTAAAATTAAAATCGTTGACAACCGTCAGAAGAACGCTCAAAAGCAGAAGTGAAATTAAAGCAAGAGGAATACTTATAAGCATCGTTATCAGCATCACACCGCTGGCAACGGGAACAAGGTAGTTCATAGATATTGAATATGACTGGGCAAGAAGTTTTATTCCAACCATAATCAATACCATCACGGTTATTATAAGGCCCAGGAGCATCGCCAGTTCATTACTGGCAAGAATACTGCTCTTATACCTCCGCAGATAAAAAGCATAGATGTAAATTGCAATCGAAACAAATAAAATGAGCCCGGAAATACCCTGCCATCCCGGACCGAACTGCCCCCATAGTATCCATATCACCAAAACAAATATCACCAGCCCGACAACCCATGCGGGCACATTCAATTCTCTGAATAATATCGGCTTACTCTCTTTACCCTTTTTAGGGCTTTCGGTTTTCTTCTCCCTGGTAACCTTCAGCAATTTCAGTAAAAATTGCCTGAAAACCATTTTCATCTTGCGCAATTTTGCTTCCTCCTGAAAATATTTGTTTTTTTCTACTTAATGATTTTTAAATCGAGTTCCTTTAATTGCTTCTCTGTAATTTTGGACGGCGCTCCGGTCAACGGACAGGATGCGCTCTGAGTCTTTGGAAAAGCTATAACATCCCTGATAGAACGCGCGCCCGACAGTACCATGATAAGCCTGTCCATGCCAAACGCAAATCCTCCATGCGGAGGAGCGCCGTATTCCAGCGCATCAAGTAAGAATCCGAATTTTTGCCTTGCAGTTTCAGGCTTGATTTGAAGCAGATTAAACACCTTCTCCTGGATTTCCTTGCTGTGAATCCTGATAGACCCCCCACCTACCTCCATTCCGTTAAGAACCAGGTCATATGCCCTGGACCTTAATTCACCTGCGTCAAGGTCATTCTTGTCCAATTTTTCTATACTATCTTTATCGGGCGCGGTGAACGGATGATGTACCGCATCCCATCTCTTTTCATCATCGTTATACTCAAACATGGGGTGTCCTATAACCCACAGAAAACTAAACACAGCCTTATCATCCCGAGGTATAAGATTTAGTTTTTCCCCAAGATGCAGGCGAAGGTTGGACAAAACTTCATAAGCAACTTTTCGTTTGTCCGCCACAAACAGCAGCAGATCGTCCTTGCGGGCTTTCATCTTCTTTATAATTGAATCCAGTTCTTCCTTCTTGAAGAATTTCGCTATTGACGATTCAGGCCCCTCAGAAGTAACCTTAATCCAGGCAAGCCCCTTTGCCCCGTCTCCCTGCGCCATAACAGTTAAATCATCTATGTCCTTCCTGCTGAATTTCGACGCTCCCCCCTCTACGTTTATCCCCGATACCATACCTCCCTTTCCGGTAACATCCTTAAAAACCCTGAACTCGCAGGCGGCGGCAATTTCCGATATATCCACAAGTTCCATTCCAAACCTGGCATCCGGCCTGTCCGTACCGAACCTGTTCATTGCTTCGGCGTACTCAATGCGCCGGAAGGGGGTTTTAACATCAACATTTATTGCTGACTTGAATACTTCCTTGATAAGCGACTCAATCACGCCGCATACATCCTCTTCGTTTACAAAAGACATCTCAAAATCAATCTGTGTAAACTCCGGCTGCCTATCCCTCCTGAGGTCCTCATCCCTGAAACACTTCACTATCTGGAAGTACCTGTCCAGTCCGGCAACCATCAGGAGCTGCTTGAAAAGCTGCGGTGACTGGGGCATTGCGTAAAAACTTCCTTTGTCTATGCGGCTCGGCACAAGGTAATCCCTTGCCCCCTCGGGCGTTGACCTGGTCAATACCGGGGTTTCCACTTCAACAAATCCCCCGGAGTAGAAAAAATCCCTTACCACCTTGTTCACTTTACTGCGCAGGAGTAACGTGTTCATCATCTTTTGTTTCCGCAGGTCAATATAACGGTACTTCATTTTTATTTCATCCGAAACATCTTCCTTGCCAAAAACATCGAACGGCGGGGTTTTTGATTTATTTAATATCTCCATTTCACCGGCAAGAATTTCAATTTCCCCGGTATCCAGTTTATCATTAACGGTGCCCGCAGGACGGGCTTCAACATTTCCCTTAACGGATATGACCCATTCATTTCTTAACCCGCGCGCGGATTTGGCAAGCGCGGAATCGGGGCCCGCGCTGTCATCTTTGCCGAACACTACCTGAGTAATGCCCTCCCTGTCACGCAGGTCAATAAATATTACTCCACCGTGGTCTCTCCATTTATGAACCCACCCGGAAATTATTACTTCTTTTCCGATATCTTTTTTTCTCAAATCACTGCAACTATGCGTTCTTCTTAGTTTCATTTTCTATTCCCATGTACATGGCATTCTTTAATAACGAATGATGTTATCATATAGTATAATTTATGTCAAACAAAAAACATACTAAAAAACCGGGACGGTTCTGGTTTTTTTTACAAAATCTCTAATAAAAACATATAATACTAAAAAAAAACAGAACCGTCCCGGTTTTTTAAATAAATAATTATACTTGAAAATTCCATTATCTTTTGATAGGGTAGGGTTACTAACATATTCAGTAAATTCATCAAAACAAAGGATTACAAAATGAGTTCATTAATAATCGGAATATCGGGTGTGCGCGGTATTTATGCTAAAACCCTTCTCCCGGAGCACATTAAAAGGTTTGCCTGCGCTTTCGGAACTTACATGAAAATGGGCCGTATCGTTGTCGGCAGGGATACCAGGATGTCCGGTGAAATCATAAAGAAACACCTTTTTGAAAGCCTTTCTTCAACAGGATGCGAAATCATAGACCTTGGTATCTGCCCTACTCCATCCTGCCAGATAATGGTTAAAGAACTTAAAGCGGATGGCGGAATAATAATTTCAGCAAGCCACAATCCCGCTGAATGGAATGGATTGAAGTTCTTTAAAAACAATGGAATATATTTAAATGAAAAAGAAGGGAAAATATTACTTGAGATTTACAACAAGCGGAATTTCAAAGAAGTCCCCAAAAAGAAGATTAAACCCGTTATAGAAGACAGCACCGCTAATGAAAAACACATAAACAGGGTGCTGGCACACGCTGACGTGGACCTGATAAGCAGAAGAAAGTTTAAAGTGGTCCTGGACAGCTGTAATGGCGCGGGAAGTATCATAACCCCGAAATTCCTGAAAGCGCTGGGATGTGAAATAACAAAAATTAACTGCGATACGGACAGCATTTTTCCGCATAACCCTGAACCCATTCCGGAAAACCTCAAAGAACTCTCCGGCGCGGTTTCTGAAACCGGAGCCGATATTGGTTTTGCCCAGGATGCAGACGCCGACAGGCTCGCAGTAGTCTCTGAAACAGGCAGGATAATCGGAGAAGAATATTCATTATGCCTTGCCGAGAAATTCATTATTCAAAAGAATAAGGGACTCGTTGTAACAAACCTTTCCACCACCAGGGCCTTTGACGATATTGCGAATCAGCACAACTGCCCTGTTTTAAGGACAAAAGTCGGTGAAGTGAACGTATCCGAAACAATGAAGGAAAAAAAGGCGGTTATCGGAGGTGAGGGTAACGGGGGCGTAATAGACCCCAGGGTACACTATGGCAGGGACAGCCTTGCAGGTATTGCCCTTATTCTGCAGTACATGGCCCAAACCCGCAAGAGCATTTCACAACTTGCCGAAGAAATCCCGAAATACTACGTTTGCAAGGACAAAATCACCTGCCATCCCGAAAGCGCAAAAAAAATATTAGCCCAGTTCAAGGAAAAATACAAGGATGAGAAAATGGATTTGACAGATGGAATAAAAATTGAATGGGCAAATTCCTGGGTTCACCTGAGAAGCTCTAACACTGAGCCCATAATACGCATTATCACGGAATCCACAAATAAGAATAAATCAGAGGAACTGAATAAACGTATAGCCGCTGAACTAGTGTGCTGTCTCTAACCTATCTTTACATTTGAAGGGTAGGCTTTGAGATGGGTTCAAGGAAAGACGACGAAGGCATATCGAGAATATGGCTTGTACTCTGTCTCATAAATTACCGTTATTTTTGAGGCTATAGTCTGAGGTGAATTCAAGGCGTTAGGAGAGCGCAATGCG
>JAUXDE010000079.1 GCA_030618495.1 Clostridia bacterium | reverse complement strand
AGAAAGACAAAAGGCTGAATATAAGGATTTCATCAAGAGACCTTGATGGAATTCAAAAAAGGGCTATTGAAGAAGGCATCCCCTATCAAACACTCGTATCAAGTATATTACACAAATATATCGCAAATAGCAAATAACATTAAACAACTGCTAAATCAAACCTTGAATATTTTAGTGTGCTATATTTCCCTTGCCAAACTACAAATCGTATAGTATAATTCCTTTATAATAAGCAAGGGGGACTTCATGCAAAGACCAAAAACAACACTTCTAATTCTCTTCTCTTTAATTCTTCTAACATTACAAGGCTGCGACCCCATAGGTGGAATTGGGGATTTTTTTGAAACACTGTTCTCAGCCAATGTCATGATAATTCGTGGAATAAAAACAATATCGGGTGAAGGTGAGGTGTTGACAATACAACCGGGAACAACTATTAAATTTAAGGAAGAAACGTTTGTAAATGTAGGTGGGGAGTTGTTATTCAAAGATGGGGCAAAGTTTGTGTGTCAGGGGACTGCTGAAGAACCTATCGTTTTTGAAAATGTTAGTGTTGCAACAGGTAAAATAACTCTAAGTGAAACAGCAAATATTGATAGTATTATTGAGTACTGTACTATTAATAATTCAATTCTATTTAATATAAGCCAATCTTCAATAACTATTCGTTATAATAAGTTTATTGGTTCTAATATCAGTCTTTGCAAAAGTAGTAGTCCTAACATCATATATAATAGTTTTGATGGTAATTCAGAACTAATAGAACTTATATGGGGTGGGGGAAGTTATGCTGGGGTTGCTTTAATAGAATATAATACTATAGAAAATACTCTATCTAAAGGAATACTTATCGGTACGGGTGGTGATTATGGCGAAGGACGGTCTGTAATTAGGTATAACCTTATAGAAGATTGTGGAAGCCATGCAATATGGTGGTATAATGAAGATAATGAAAATAATAAATTAACTATTAGTAATAATTATATTAATAATTGTAATGGTAAAGCAGGAGTTGATCTAACAGGGGAACAAAGTTATAACGTAACGTATAGTAGTCCCAGTGATATACCTATACAAAATGCTGGTTGTGGATGGTAAAATTAAAATCTTTTCCTCTTTCGCCCTTCGACATTACTCAGGACTCGTTCTGTTCCACAAAACTTCGCCGTCCCCTAACAAGGGACTTCACCTAACATGGCACTAGTCTATCACTCCGTTCAAGATGTCGCGCATGCTCAAATATTTTCTGCCTACTACCAGCACTGAACATCTTAACCAGCATTACGTATTATTAAACATAATATACATTTTATACTCTAAAATAAGGATATTTATAAATCCAGCTGTTTAATTCCTGTCCAGAATCCGGGACTTAGTCTGGATCCAGAATGCGGGACCTGATGTGATATTTTTAATATTGTTATTTTCTTTCAATGTGGAAAGACTTGCTTATTTCATTTGGATTGAATTAGAAGTAGTTATTCCAATCAAACCATGCGCATCTGAATTTTCTTAATGAAAAGGCCCTGAGAGATAAGCCAGTGGCGGGAGCAAACCCAATGTCGGGATTTGAGCTCACGCTTAAAAAAGTTTGACATGTTAATTATAATGGTGTAAAATAACA
This sequence comes from Clostridia bacterium, assembly GCA_030618495.1. Taxonomy (GTDB): domain Bacteria; phylum UBA6262; class WVXT01; order WVXT01; family JAUXBS01; genus JAUXBS01. The sequence continues at coordinate 6,801 of JAUXDE010000079.1, read as the reverse complement.
CTGCAATTCCTAAATGAATCACTTTAATTAATATTATGAGTATAATTAAAAATAAATACTTTCATTTTCTTCTGCTGGCTGTCGTTGCGATTGCCGTTTATTCCAACAGTTTTCACAGTCCTTTCCAGTACGATGATAAACATATTATTCTATGGAACAACACCGTTAAAAGCATTAATAACCTGCCGGATATTTTATTAAGTAACAACAGGCCGGTCCTGCGCGCAACGTTTGCCTTGAACTATCACTGGTTCAAAATGGACACATTCGGTTATCACATATTCAATGTGCTGATTCATATTATAAACGGTGTCTTAATCTATATTCTGATGAGTTTAACGTTAAAAGACAGGGCTGTATCATTTCTTGCGGGTCTGTTTTTTATCGTCCATCCCCTGAATACACAGGCGGTAAATTATATATCGGCAAGGTCCACTTCGCTGTGCGCGGTGTTTTACATCCTTTCGGTGATTCTTTTTGCGAAAGCGAACACCACAAAGGAAAAAAGGAAAGCCCGGATTTTCTACGCCGGAACTTTTCTCAGTTTTCTCTTTGCGCTGGGAACCAAGGAAATCGCTGTTTCCATCCCCGTCATGTTTTTTGCTTACTATTGCGTTTTTCTTAAGGGTAAAACAAGAGGATTCATTAAAAAATATTCTTTGTTTATTCTGGTTGTGGCGGGTTATCTTTTATACCGGCTGGTTGGCACGGGGACTTTTGGTGATTACAGTACTGACCGCGGATTTATTACTACTGTGCTTACTAATTTCAATGCCATGGTTTATGAGAACATGAAACTGCTTTTCTTTCCGGTGCATTTGAATGTTGCCTACGAATTCCCCGAGGTTTCATATATCAACTTCCCGGTTATTTTTTCAATGGCTGTTGTTGCCGTATTGCTGGTTATTGCTTTTAAGTCAATGAAGAATTTAAAATACCTGTCATTCTCAATCCTGTGGTTTTTTATTGTCCTTTTACCCACGCAGACGTTGATTCCCAGGGAGGAGATAATATGCGAGCACCGCCTTTACCTTGCGTGCGTAAGCGTATGCATGCTTCTGGCGGCATCAACCAAAAGGCTTATGGAGCTTAAATTTTCCGTTTTTTCAAAGAAAACCGCAACAAGAATAGTCACGTTGTTTGCCGTTATACTGGCTGTCTTTTTTACTGCCCGCACCTACCGTAGAAATATTGACTGGCAGTCGGAAATAAGCATATGGAAGAAAATGGCCCAGCGTTTTCCCGGAAGTTACAAGGCGCACAGTAACCTGGGGAACTCTTATGCCGAAAAGGGTTTATACGGTGAGGCCTCAGCGCATTATGAGACACTTCTTGGAATAAACCCGGACGATGCAAAGGTAAACAACAATCTTGCGAATGTTTATTACCTGACCGGCAGTTACGATAAAGCTATTGAGAAGTATAAGAAGGCGATAAATATAAAACCCGGGTATATAACGGCTTATAATAACCTTGCAATGACTCTTAAAAGAAAAGGTTTGTTTGATGAAGCGATGAAGGTATACCAGGCCGTACTTAAGATAAGCCCCGGGAACGCTTCTACGCACTTCAGGAAAGGAAACCTGTTTCAGGATAGAGGGCTTTACGATAGGGCGATAAATTCTTATAAAAAGGCAATAGAAATCAATCCGGGTTATGCGCAGGCGTACAATAATCTCGGGAATGCTTATTTTTACAAGGATTTATACAGGGATGCGATTGAAAGCTACGAGAAAGCGCTGGTTTTTGACCCGGGTATCAGGCAGGCAAGGGATAACATAAATCTTGCAATGAAAAAAATCAGAAAATAATCGGGAGGAGTTCATGAAAAGCCTTAGTTTAATCAGGTATTTTGTAGTTATCGTAATTGTTTTTACCGCAGGTGTTTCATTTTCACAGGATAAGGTTTTATCGGTTAAGGAACTGGTACTCTGTAAACAGGTTACGGACAAGGGGCCCGAGGGCGCGGCGAATGAGTTCAGGGAGGACGCGGGCAGTGTGTGCTGCTGGACTAAGATGGAGAATACCCGGGAACAGGTAAAAGTAACGCATTCGTGGTATTACGGCAACAGGAAAAAAGCGTCTTTTAAACCCGGCATTGAACCCGGCAGCGGAACGGCGTACAGTTGTATTGAAATAAAGCCTGAATGGCTCGGAATGTGGACGGTCAGGGTGTCGGATGTGAAGGGAAAACTGCTGGAATCAAAGTCGTTTTTTGTCAAGGGGATACCCGACAAGAAAGACAGGAGGGAAAAAAGAGGAAATACCGACTATGCCGGTATTGGAATAAAGGTCAGGCAAAAGTCGAAGGTAAAGATTTCTTCAATAAAAATAGGCAGGAAAATACGGAGGGGAAAGCTGTCGGGCGAAACGAAGAGTGTTCCCTCTTCATGGAAGAAGGTATTCTGTTGGATAGATATACCCGGCGTGGAGAAGAAGTCAAATGTTAAATTCGTATGGTATTATTTCGGGAAAAAAATGGCGGAGACCATGGTCAGGATAAAACCCCCGTCCTCACAGGCCTGGGCCTTTAAGACAATGCGCCCGCAGTACGTGGGCAAGTGGTGCGTTGAGGTGCTTGACGGGGAAGATGTGTTTATAAAAGAAATTTGTTTTGACGTAAAACAGTGATTACGCGGAGTACTATTTTATCTATATGATTCTTTCCTGTGACTTATCCTCACCACAAGTACGCCATCCGGAATCATGGCATATATTACCCGGTATTTACCAACTCTTAAACTATAAAATTCCTTGAACTCGCCTTTTAATTTTTTACCTTTGGTGATATCCCCGGAAAGCTCAGTCTCTAACCTGGACATTATCCTTAAGCGGAGGGGAAGGTCAATGCGTTTCAAATCTTTATTGACAGATCTTTTGTAAAATATCTTATTTTTCAACCAGTTTCCTCATCTCGGTACTGGAAATAATATCGTCATCTTTATCATTCAATCTATCCAGGGCTATTTGGTAATCAATATAATCCTCCAAATACTTTTCAACGGATTTACGAATTATAAAGCTCTTAGACCTGTTGAGCTGTTTGGAACACGTTTCAAGTTCATCTATTAACTCCTCCGGCAATCTTAAAGCTACAAGTTTCATAACCACCTCCCGTATAACATCTATATCATTAGTATAACATAATATAACATTTTTGTCAAGGGAAAACAGAAAATGTCCTATTTTATAAATGTGTATGACATGCATATATTTATTTCTTGACTAAGTATTGTAATATAAGTAAAGTAATGTGAATTAAGTCCAACAGTATTATTTTCTGTTATATAAATGCTTATTACACGAGCAAAGACGTACTGAGCCGGATAAAGGAAAATTTTGAAAGGAGATAAACAATGAAACTTGCAATTACGGGCGGAGCGGGGTTCCTCGGACTTCATTTATGCAGAAAGCTGGCCGATAAATATGAGGAGGTTCTGGTTTTGGATATTGCAGAAATTGATTCTTCGGAATACCCGAAAAAAACCAGGTATCTCAATGTTGACATCAGGGATTATGAGGCAGTGAACAAGGCGTTAAAAGGCGTTGATGTTGTTGTTCACGGGGCGGCGGCTCTTCCGCTGTGGAAGAATAAAGATATATATGACGTTAACCTGAAAGGCACGGAGAACGTTCTTAATGCGGCGAGGGAAAATAAAATCGAGCGGGTTGTTTTCGTGTCGTCAACTGCCGTGTACGGAGTCCCCGAAAAACATCCGATTTACGAGGATGATCCCCTTGTCGGCGTGGGGGCTTATGGCGAGAGCAAAATACAGGCTGAAAAGATTTGTGAGAAGTACAGGGGAAAAGGGATGTGTGTCCCCATAGTCAGGCCAAAGACGTTCATCGGAGTGGAAAGGCTTGGCGTTTTCCAAATACTTTATGACTGGGTACAATCAGGCAAGAAAATACCCGTTATCGGCAACGGCAGGAACAAGTATCAACTACTTGAAGTTGAGGACCTGGTTGATGCGATTGATCTTATGCTTACGGCGCCCGCTGACAAGGCAAACGATACTTTCAACGTTGGAGCGAAGGAGTTTAACGCGGTAACCGAGGATGTCGGCGGTTTGTGCAAGCACGCGGGTTCGGGGGCAAGAGTGATGACTACCCCGGCGGGTATAGTGAAGTTTTTCCTGGTTATATTTGAAGCGGTGAAACTGTCGCCCCTGTATAAATGGGTATACGGGACTGCCGATAAGGATTCGTATGTTTCAACGGAAAAGATTGAAAAAACTCTCGGCTGGAAGCCAAAATACAGCAACGTACAGGCGCTGATAAGGTCTTACCAGTGGTATGTTGAAAATGCGGATAAACTGAGCACTACGGGGATAACCCACCGCGTGGCGTGGAAGCAGGGTATTTTAAGCTTTATTAAGAAATTTATGTAAGAATGTTATTCCGGGTTGACCCGGCGGGCGCCGACGACCCGGCGTTGCGGACGGTTAATATGGTGTTTAAAACAGCAGTTTAGAAAGCAGGACAAGGTAGACAACCGCAATTACCAGGATAAACCTGTATTCACTGTTTTCCCTGAACAGGTTGAAGTTAAACTTGTTTTTGCCTTTCCTGCCGTAAGCGGTCAGTGCCGGGATGAAAGCCGGAACTTCATTTCTGTATTTTTCAAACTCTCCGGGAAACTTCTCTGACAACACCTTTTCTTCACGACTGACCTGTATAATGTAAATGAGGCAGAATCCAAGGGCAAAATATAACCAGATAATTACGGTGCGTAAGGGGTTATCAAAAGAAGTTGAGGCAACACAGAAACCAAACCCCACCAGGAGACTGCCCAGGTAGAGAGGATTTCGCGTACGCGCGTAAGGGCCGGAGGTTATGATTTCCTTTCCCTTCCGGATGTGCCCAGATGACCATATACGGATAGTTTCTCCGGCAAGGGAAAACAGGAACCCTGCGATAAGCTGAGCTATGGAACCGGGCCTTGCGATTAACAGCATTAAAGCTATAAAAACAAAACTTAACCTTATTCTCAAACGTGTAAACGCCAGCCCTTCAAATCCTTTAGTAATTCTCTTTTTTTCCGCCATAGAAATGATTCTATTTAATATGCCGGGCTTAGTCAACATAATTTTTAAATAGTTAAAGTATTTAATACTACATATCTATTAAACTACCTTGACATTATATATATAAATGAATATAATAAATAAAAAATAAGGCAACCAAAATTCAAACAATGCTGAGAAAAATTGATGATTACCGCTGGCTTCTCCCGAAAACGGGCGACATGAAGGTTGAGGGGCTGGTATACACATCCGGGGAGATGCAGCCCTATATTGAAAAGGAGAACGTTTTAAACCAGATCAGCAATGTGGCGACGCTTCCCGGCATAGTCGGCAGGTCGATGGCAATGCCGGATGTTCACTGGGGATACGGTTTCCCTATCGGCGGCGTTTCCGCCATGGATATTGAAGCCGGCGGAGTGATTTCCCCCGGCGGAGTTGGCTATGATATAAATTGTGGAATAAGAGTATTAAGGACGAACCTTAAAAAAGAGGATATTGAAAATAAGTTACGCGAACTTGTTTCGGCTTTGTTTGACAACATACCTTCGGGAGTGGGCTCAACGGGGCGTATCAAACTCTCGGTTTCGGAGGTAAAGGGGGTTCTGGAAAACGGTTCTTCATGGGCCCTTGAGAGGGGATACGGTGAAGGGGAGGATATCTCCCACACCGAAGAGAACGGCCGGATGAGTATGGCAAACCCGGACAAGGTCGGACACAGGGCGCTTGAAAGGGGCAGGAACCAGCTTGGCACCCTGGGGGCAGGGAATCATTTTCTGGAAATCCAGGTTGTTGATGAGGTTTATGATAAGGATGTTGCGGAAACCTTAGGCATTTTCCCGGGACAGGTTACCGTGATGATTCATACGGGTTCACGGGGGTTTGGTTACCAGGTTTGCGATGATTACCTTAAGGTAATGGGTGGCGCTGTCCGTAAATACGATATAAGGCTTCCCGACAGGCAGCTCGCGTGCGCGCCCGTAAAATCGGACGAGGGCAGGGATTATCTTGGCGCGATGGCTTCCGCGGCGAATTACGCATGGGCAAACAGGCAGTGTATCATGCACTGGACAAGGGAGACCTTCTGTAAGGTTATGGATATTGCCCCGGTGGATGCCGGAATGAAGCTTATCTACGATGTGACTCATAATATAGCGAAAATCGAAGAACACATGGTGGATGGAAGGAAAAGAAAGCTATGTGTTCACAGGAAAGGGGCAACAAGGGCGTTTGCCCCGGGACATCCGGACATACCGGAGGATTACAGGAAGATAGGACAACCGGTTTTAATTCCCGGCACGATGGGGACGAATTCCTATATCATGACGGGTACTGAAACAGCGATGAAAGAAACATGGGGGAGTACCTGTCATGGGGCGGGTAGAATGATGAGCAGAAGCAAAGCGTTAAAACTAACCCGTGGCAGGGAACTTCAAGAACAGCTGGAGAAAAAGAACATTTTTGTCCGGGCAAAGAGTTTTAAGACTCTTGCCGAAGAAGCCCCGGACGCTTATAAAGATATAAACGGTGTTGTAAAAGTTTGTGACAGAGCGGGGATATCTAAAAAGGCGGTAAAGCTTTGCCCGTTAGCCGTGATTAAGGGCTAGTGTAGTGTTATCAACATAGTTTTACATATGAAGGGCAGGATTTGAGATGGATTCAAGGAAAGACGACGAAGGCATATCGAGAATATGGCTTGTACTCTGTCTCATAAATTACCGTTATTTTTGAGGCTATAGTCTGAGGTGAATTCAAGGCGTTAGGAGAGCGCAATGCG
>JAUXDE010000030.1 GCA_030618495.1 Clostridia bacterium | reverse complement strand
GAATTAGTTTTTTCATTATTACATTAATACCTTATTATGTTATTTTACCATAAAAGAAATAATTTGTCAATACTTCAAATAACTTTTTTGTTCTTACTCAGCCAATAACTGTTGAATCTTTGTCAAATTTCTTTTTATTTCCGTATCTCCAGGGTTAAGACTTAATCCTTTACTGAACTCTTTTACCGCCTCTTCATACTTTCCCATGCGCGCGTATGTTATACCCAGGACATTATAAAGAGCGGGCACTTTATCGTCTATATCACGGGCTTTATTTATTACCGATAACGCTTCAGCGTACATTCCCTTATTCTGGTATATTATGGCGAGATTCACGTATGAACCTATATCCCCGGGGTTTCCTTTAATGGACATACTGAAATCAGCTATTGCCCTGTCAGTCAATCCCTTGCTCAGGTAAGCGGCGCCGCGGTTATTATAGGTGAGCGCATAATCCGGCTTCAATTCTATTACCCTGCTGAAATCATCTATTGCCTTATCATAAAAACCCAACAGATAATAGGACTTTCCGCGGTTGTTCAACGAAACCACGGAATCCGGGTTTACCCTTAAAGCGTCCGACCATAAAGTCACGCCGTTCTTCCAGTCGGCATTCCTGTTATACGAGGTAAGAGCCAGTACGGTTATTATCATGATAAAAACCATCGTTAAAATGTTTACCTGTCTTTTTTTGTTTACATTCTTAAGCGCCGATATCGCCAGTATCACAAACAGCCCGATACCGGATAAATATACCCTGTGCTCGTTCATCAGGATTTTAAGCGGCAGGATACTTGAGGTTGGTATCAGTATAATGAAAAACCAGGCCATGAAAAGCGAAACTAATCTTAATTTCTTTCTTAAAACAACGCTTATTAATATTATTGCTGTTAATATCCCCAGGGACAATAATACATTGATATTGAGAAAACTTTCCGCCGCCAGCAACTCATGATTTACAGAAAGCCCGCAGGGAAGGATTAACAACTTTAGATATTTTACTACCGCGCTAAACTGGGTCAACAGGTAACTATAGGGAGTGACCTTGGAGGAAGAAACCAATTCATCCACGACCCCCTGGTTAAACAGCCTGAAAAGCGTGTATATGACCAGGATAGCCAATGACCATAAATGATACCTTCTGATATTGCCAAAGAACTTTTCTTTTTTAAAATCAGATAACAGGTACCAGTCCAGTATTATCATGATTAACGGGATAGTAACCGCAATCTCCTTGCTCAACAGCGCCAGGATAAAGGATATCATGGATAACAGAAACAACCCGGGCTTTTTTAACAGGATACGCTTCAGGAATAATATGACAGCAAGCAGGTAGAAAAACCCTGCCATGAGTTCGGAGCGCTGCCAGACATAATTGACCGCTTCCGTATTCATGGGATGCGCCGCAAAGAGCAATGACGCAAATAAGGCAACCAGGTATTTATTGTTGCTCTTTGTAATCCCGAGGATTGTGATAATTAATATATATGCCAGCAGGGCATTGGCTGTATGGAAAAAGATGTTCACAGCATGATATCCGATAACATTCAATCCACCCAGCGCGTAATTCATATTAAAAGAAGCCATTACGAGCGGCCTGTACCCTTTTTCAAACCCATACGCGGTGCTTATTACGGGCTTGGTGAAATACGTTGGAATGCGCGCAATGTTTTTTACGAGATTATTCTGGACGATAACCGCAACATCATCGTACACGAATTCATTTTTAAGGGTATTTGAATACAGGGCAAGACACGTTACGGCAATCAGGGCCATATGCCGCCACTTTACATTAAAGGTTGTGTTATTAAAGGTTTTTTCCATTTCAGCGCCTATTTATCCGGTTTCCCGGATAGTTCCTTCAGTTTAATCTCGTCTTTAAAAGCCAGTTCCTGCTCCCCCAGCCTGCGATAAACCGCCGCCCTGTTCCTGTACCCGGCAGAATAATCCGGAAACTTCTCTATGGCAATGCTGTAACTCCGGATAGCCTTATCATATAACCCCTTTGCCGCATACGCGCTTCCGAGGTTGTTATACGCGTTCATGAACTCCGGGTTTAACCTGATGGCCGTTTCATAATCACTGACTGCCTTATCGCTCAACCCTTTTTCCAGGTGAACGTTCCCCCGGACAAACCAGGCATTTATAAGTTTCGGGTCTAACTCAATTGCCCTGTTCAGGTCATCCATTGATTTACCGTATAATCCTTTTTCGTCATAAACCCTGCCCCTGTAAAAAAATGCCCTGGCGTTACCGGGTTCCAGTTCCACGGTCCTTGTAAAATCCGCTATTGACTCCGCAAAAAGCCCCTTCATTGCATAAGCCCTGCCCCTGTTAAGATACAGTCCACAATTATTTGGATACAATTCAAGCGCCCTGTTGAAATCATCTATTGCCCGGGCATAAAACCCCTTTTCGGCATACACTACGCCGCGGTTCATGTATACGGCGTACGGGTACTGGAACTTCAGTTCCAGCGACCTGTTGAACGCCTCTATGGCGCGGTCATAAAACCCCTTATTCTTGTAGCCGATTCCAAGGTTGCAGTAGGCCCTGGCCGATTGGGGGGATTTTTCCGCGGCGTCCCGCCATAACAATAAATCATCGCTCCATACCCTGTTCCTTGTCACGGTAATAATACTAAAAAAAAGCAGTACTATCGAAAAAATAATCCTCTGGCGTTTCCTTCCGTTAACGAATTCCCCCAGGAAATAACCGAGCATGAGAACAAAACCGAAAAGAGCCGGATACGTCCTGTATTCCACAACCAGTTCCTTTGTCGTAAGCAGGAAATAAGGGAAACTCATGAGATAAATCCATAAGACGGCAAACGATAGGAGTTTATTCCTTTTCTTCATTAATACCGCGCCGGCGACAACGGTAACGTTGAGGGCCAGGCTTAACAGTATCCTAAAATCAAACAGAAAGTGTTTCGGCGGCATTATCCAATGGTCCACGTTCAGCCCAACGGGAAGCGCCATCAGCCTAAAATACTTCAACAGGAAAACTTTATTCTGGACCATGAAGTGCTGCCAGAAAAACGGGCTTTTGAGCCTTTGCGCCGCAAAGGAGAGCATTAAGAAAAACAACAGGAACATAACACCGCCAATGACCACAGCATTCCTTTTGTTTGCAAACAATCCCTTCCAGTCCAGGAAACAAAAACTATATACGAGTATAGCGACGGTTACGTAATATATCCCCACTCCCTTGGAATACATCCCCAACAGGAAGGATATGACTGTCAGCGCAAGATACACTGTTTTCCTTCTTTGCGTGTACAGGATAAAGAACAGCAGGGTTGAAAAACAAAAAAGCGCCGCAAGCTGCGTAAAACGCGCGGAAATATAGTTAACCGGTTCGGTTGCAAGCGGGTGAACCATGAAAAGGGCTGAAACAAAAAAAGGAACATACGATTTATCCTTTTTTATTATAAAAAGGACTATGAAATATATGCAGATACCCGCGCAGACGTGTATGAACAAATTCGTCAGGTGATAAAAAACAGTATTCGATTCCCCGGGGAGCGAATTGATAAACAGCGTCAGCCAGCCCACAAAACGGAAATTCAATATATCAAACAATACCCTCGTTTTTTTTAATACGTGAAAATCATCGTAATGGAATCCGCCCTTCAAGCTGTTAAGCCATACTGCCGCTCCGAGCAGAACATTGAAAATAATATATTTTGTATTTCGTTTATTCATGATACCTATAACTTCTCCCTGCAATCCTTTACCTGTCTTTTTGACTGCGGGTGACCGGGGTCAATTTCCAGCAGTTTTTTAAACTCGGCAATGGCTTTTCCGTATTGCCCTTTCTGCTTGTAAGCGATTCCCGCTCCATAGTATTTCTTCTTAAGAGCTGTTTTCTCTGCTTCAGTAAGCGCCTTCTTTTTTGGTTTCTTCTCCTTCTTCCCCGTTTTTTCCTTTTTAACCTTCTTCAACTCCGACTCCGCCACGGAAATGTCTACCCCCGACTGCTTATACTTATTTATGATTCTCTGAAGCAGCTTCTGCCTGGCTTCTTTGCCCAGGGTCTTTTCTTTCTTATAATAGTAATTCATTGAATTTCTAAAATCTTTTTCTTTCTTTTCATTAACCGCTTCTTTTTTTCTAATCTGCTCCAGGTTAATGCCCTTCTCTTCTATAAAACCTCTTAACTCATCGTTGTCGGGATTTATTTTCAGCGCTTCCGTCCACAACCGGAGGGCTTTTGCCTCCTGGCCGAGGACATAACACGCAGACCCCATCCTCGTCAGCGCAGTTACATTGCCGGGCTCAACGTCAAGGACAGCCTTGCACTCGTTAACCGCAAGGTTATACTTGCCGTTGTAGAGATAATTAAGCGCGCGGAAGAGCTTCTGGTCTATAAAATTCATGCCGGCGCTTATCTTTTCCTGCCTTACCACTGAAGGAAACTGTCTCTTGACAATCCTCATGAAATCATGAATCCTTCTGTCCTTGGGGTATTTTTCAACCAGGTACTGAAATACATTCACCAGTTGTTTTGACTCATCATCGATGTAGAATCTAACCCCCTTCCTTATCAGCCCGGACATCCTGTCATCACCCGTGGAAACGGGCAGTATCATCGCCACGGTATTCAACTTCTTGAACAATGCCTGTATATCGGCGTTTTCGGTATTCAGCGTCAATGCCGAATTAATCTTCTGCTGGGCTTCAATGAAGTCACCCTTATCGGTGAGTTTGAGCGCTTCCTTATAGTATTTAAGTGACATTCCCGCGCGCGCTTTTTCTTCATCAATCATCGTTTGCCTTAACAGTTTTGCCGCATCAATTTGTTTTTCCTCCTCATCCTCAACGCTCTTCATTCTGCCGGTCATCTCCCCAAAACTCATATTCAAGGAAACAACATGCGAACCCGCGGTATTATTTATACCCGTTATCGGGTTGTTATAGGAATATTCAACAACCATGTTTTCCCTGAACCTGTAACTCGCGCCAACCGACACATAACCGCTTAAGCCGGCGCGCAGAGCGTACCTGCCATCCATAAACCATTTCTCCATACCCACCCGGGCATCAAAATTACCATTCTTAACAACCAGGTCAAGCACGACGTTAAAATACGGCGCCTTATAAAGGCCTCCTACCTTCAATCCCATGGACATCGGGTTCCCCGTTTCTATTCCCATGTCCGGAGCTATCAGGTCCGTCAACACCAGTCCCGCCGAGAAATTGTAATTATACCGGTAAAGCATACCGATATCGGCAGCCAATCCCGACTTCCCGTACCCTCCACTGCCAAAAATTGAATTCGTACCGGTAAATTCACCGCTATTATCAATATAATCGCTGCCGTACACCTTGCTTAGAAACTTAATACTTAACCCCACGTACATACCGGACAAATCCTCTCTCGTTAATACTGCCGGGAGTATCTCTCCCACGTTTCTGGCATAGGAAATTATTATCGTTGTCTCGGAATAAAGCGAACCGGAATAACTCCCGCCTTCGGTTGCCGGCTGGCTCAAACCCAGGCTGAGTACGCCCGCCCCCAAACTGCCCTTATCACCCAGGGGCTGTACGTATCCCGCAAATCCACTGCCGAGATCGCTTCCGTCCGATAAGCCCCAGTAAAGCTTGTTGTACCCGGCAGTAAATGTCTTCCGGCCGATACCGGCAATCCCGGCCGGGTTGTAGTATACGCTGTGCGCATCATCCGCAAGAGCCACAAAGGCAGACCCCATCCCGATGGGACGCGCGCCCGCTCCTATGTCCTCAAACTCTGCAAAACACAAACCGCAGGTAACCATAACGCAAAAAAGAGTTAAACCGGATATAGTTCTTTTCATATTAAAATCAAATCCTCTTCTCCCTCTCCCCCGTGGGAGAGGGTAGGGTGAGGGGGTAATACAATTTTGTTTCATATAAAAACTTTCTACCTTGCAAGAACTACCGTGCCGTTGTAAACTTTGGTTGATACCGTTACGTGATATATGTAAATACCGCTTCTTACAGGATTGGAATCGGCGTCATTGCCGTCCCACGTCGCAGTAAAATTTCCACCTTCGGAATCAAGAGCAAGGTTAATCACCCTGTGCCCCTGTATATCATAAACACGGCCGACTTTTTCCACTCCGGGGCCGCCGGGGTCCGGGTCGGGAAAACTGAATTTCACAACATTGTTTTGAGCGCCTGCGGGAGTAAAAATGCGCGGGTAAACCTTCCACGCATCCGAACGGCCCGCCTTGTAACTGCCGGCAATAACCACAAATCCTACAGCCAGTATTATCCTGAAAATATATTTTTTGTATCCTTTTCTCATTTTATTTCCCCTTTCACAGCCTTATTTCTCAACCTTCTGCAGAAACTTATTCCGCAGGTAATCAAGTTTTTTTATCTTATCCGTCTTTTCCTTCCTTGTCTTCCTTATCCCCCTGGTAATATCCTCCGCCTGCCGCCTGATTTTCCTCTCCTCCGTCAGTTCGCTGAACTTCATCGTGAAGGAAATCCTGTGCGAACCGTAGAACTTCTTTAACCCGGAAAGAGGGTAAACGAACACGTAATCCATCTGGTACCTGCCGGAATACCTGTAACACGCTCCCGCCGAAACATTGTTAAGCGACCTGCTGCCGTGGCTGATTCCCGCCCTCAATGCCATATCCCTGCCGTGGAACCACCTCTCGAGCCCCGCATGAAGGTCAACGTCTCCCCCTGCCAGTTTCAGGTCAAGAACAATGTTCATCAGGGGTTCCCTGTAGGCGGCCCCAACCCTCAAGCCGGGTGAGAGCCTGCGCAAATCCATTCCGGAACCGCCGTCCTCATCCAGCGCCGTATAAGGATTATTTATATTCGTACAAACCAGGCCGAACGAAGTACGGTAATTATCCATCCCGTAAAAAAGCCCCATGTCAAAACTTGCGAATATCTTTGCGTTCCCGTTCCCCTCTTCCCCGAAAACGGGATCGGGTATACCGGACGGACCGGAAGCCGTCAGCGCATCCATTGTATAATCATCCATACCAAAGGACTTCGTCATGAACTTCACGTTCATTCCTACGGATAACCTTCCGGGTATGCCGCCCTCTATTTTTAAAATCCCCTCCAGTGAACTGTCTGCTAAATCCGACATGTCCCTGCCGTAGGAAAGGATAAAAATGTTTTCAGCATACCTCGTGAGGGATTCTTCCACCCCTCCTATCAATGCGCTGTTGTCCATGAGGCTCCTGTTGAGCCAGCCCACGCCGAAAGTTCCCACTTCGCTGTTTACAGGATGGACGTAACCGATAAAACCGTTGAATAACCGGCTCCCGTCAGTCAGTCCCAGGTACAACCAGCTTTCCCCCCCGGTTATCTCCCTGTTATTAAGCAGGCCGAGCCCCGCGGGATTGTAGTATATGCTGTTTGCATCGTCCGCGAGCCCCGCAAAGGCGTTTCCCATGGCAACCGGCCTCGCTCCCGCTCCCACATCCTCAAAATCAGCAAACACCTCGACTGCGGGTCCCGGAAAATTCATGAAAACAACAAGAATAATAATTTTTAGGGCATATTTTACCATAATCCCCGCCATTCCTCAAGGCCTTTATTTTTTTCCTTTTCTTCCCGGCCCTATCTTTTTATTTTTGTTTCTCTTAAAATTTCAAGTATTGACTGTATTTTTGAAACATCCACTCCTTTTGACTTGTATTTATCAACGATTCTCCTGAGCGTTATAACACGCCATCTTAAATCATTCTTTTTTTCATTGTCCTGGTAATACTTTATTGATTGCTCAAAATTCTTCTGGTCCTCGCTTTCGTACTTTGATACCTTCTCTTCAACTTCTATGGTTATCCCTTTTTCCACCTCCCAATCACCCAACCCCTCATCAATTGTCGAGTCTATTTCCCTCGCCCTTGTATACGCCTCCTTCGCCCTTTCCTTCATCCCGAGGACGTAATAGGCGGAACCCAGCCGCAGCAGCGCTGTCAGGTTGTCCGGCTCAATGTCAAGAACCGCGTTGCATTCGTTAACGGCAAGGTCATGCTTGTTTTCATAAATATAGTTCAGCGCCCTGAATAATTTGCTTTCCACGAAAGTCATACCATCGGCTACCGATTCCTCCTTTGCCACATCAGGGTACTCCGCCTTCACTGACCTCATAATAGAGGATGACTCCCTGTCGTCAGGATTTTTTTCGGTGTAATACTGCAGCATATTTATGGCGCCCTTAGGCTCTTCAGACAAGTAATAACCTATGGCTTTTTTCAGGAATTCCGACTTCTCATCCGCCCCCTTTATTTCCGGTATCGTCATTGACACCATCTTAAGTTTCTTGTAAAGGTCGCGCACTTCTATGTCCTTGGACTTTTCCGCTCCCAATTTTCTCATTTTCTCATACGCAGCCCTGTAATTGCCGCCCTGGCATATCTGCTCCAGGCCCGGCATGCCTGTCTCTGTTTCATACATGCTGTACGATGAATTCCTCATATCCCTCACCAACGAATACATTTCATTGACGTCCCTGTCCTTGGGTACAAGCTTTCTTGCCTTATCAAGGTATAGAAGGGCATTCTGCCAATCCTCGTTACGGGCGCACTCCGTCCCAAGTTCAACCAGCGCCCTTAAAAGGAATTTCCTGCCCTTCCTGTTTTCGGGATCGGACTCCATTGCTTTTTCTCCCGCGCTAACGGCGCCTATCAAATTACCCGCCGCATATTTTGTCTTTGCCTCGTTTAAGAAGATTTTGAACGTCTTGGCATTCTTTTCCCCGCTTGCCTCAGGATTAATAAAAAGCAGAAATGCGCCCGCAATTAATACCGGGACAAATATTTTATTTATCATGTTTTTTCTCCCCATTACTATTTCCTGACCCCCTGCAGGAACTTGTTTCTCAGCTGGTCAAGCCTCTTCATCTTTTCCGTCTTCACTTTCTTTGCCTTCCTTATTCCCCTGGTGATTTTCTCCGCCTGGCTCCTTATCTCCCTCTCCTCCGTAATCTCGCCGAACCTCACAGTAAAGGACATTCTATGCGAACCGTACATGTTTTTAAATCCTGAAAGAGGATAGAGGAACACGTAATCAAACTGGTACTTATTAGCGTATTTATAACATGCCCCCACCGTAATGTTGTTGAGTCCCCTGCTGCCGTGATTATACCCTGCCCTCAACGCCATATCCCTGCCGTGGAACCACCTTTCAATCCCCATGTGTAAGTCAACATCACCCGCCTTGAGTTTCATGTCGAAAACGATATTCATCAACGGCTCCCTGTACGCAGCGCCGACTCTCAAGCCCGCGGGCAGTCTCCTTAAATCCTTTCCGGGTTCGACATCCGGATGTTGTTCATCCTTGGTTTGCAGGGCCGTGTAAGGGCTGTTAATATCTATTACCGCAAGACCGAAAGAAGTACGGAAATTATCAAGCTTGTATAACAATCCCGCATCGTAGCTCGTGAACACCTTCACACTCCTGAGATTATTCTCATCCCCGAAAACAGGGTCATATACATCTTTACCCGGCACTTCCATGGAGTAATCATCCAGTCCGAATGACTTCATCATGAATTTCATATTAAGCCCCACAGACATGCTCCCGGGCAGTTTTCCCTTCCCCTTGAAGAGCTTTTTCAAAGGTGTGCTTGCTAAATCCGTAATATCCCTTCCGAAGGAAACAATGAATGCGTTCTCGGCATACCTCGTTATAGACTCCGCCTCCTTGCCGTCCACAAAGGCATTACTGTCCGTCAGGCTCAGGTTAAGCCACCCGACGCCAACCGTGCCTATTTTCTTATTAAGCGGGTGCACGTAGCCGATAAAACCATTGGAAATACCACTGCCGTCGGTCAGTCCCATGAAGAGCTTGCCGTAAGTGCCTGTCAGCTCGTTCCTTGTAAGCAGGCCAAGCCCCGCGGGATTGTAATAGATGCTGTTTGCGTCATCAGCAAGCCCCACGAAGGCATTCCCCATGGCTATGGGCCTGGCCCCTACCCCTATATCCTCAAAATCGGCGTAGGCCTCCCTTGCCGGCGCCAGCAAGCCGGCGGTGATAGCAAGCGCAATAATAATTTTTGTGACAAATTGTTTCATGTTCTCATTCATTCCCGTCAAACATTTTACCTTGCAGGATAACCTGCAAAGCAGTTTACTTTGCCAGAACCACAGTTCCGTTAATCATTTCCTCCCCTATTTCAATCTGGTATATGTAAATACCGCTCTTTGCGACATAACCGTTGGCGTCCATACCGTCCCAGTAAAGCGCATTGGTGAAATCACCCTCGCTGATTATCCTGACCTCGGCGCCCTTCAAATCATAAATCCTTGCATAAATCGCATCGTTATCAGGATTAGAGAATACGAAGTTCACCCTATCGTTATAACCGTCCCCGTTCGGAGTGAAGGTCTTGGGATATACGTTCTTTAACCCCACGGTTGTTTCCTGCTCGTCTTCCTTCACCATGAATATTCCAAGCCTCCCGGCTTCTATTAAAATCTCGCTTTCAGGCTCGCTTACCTCGCCGCCTATCTTGATACCCTCCTTGCCGTTGAAGTAATATATTGAATACGCCGAAACCAGCTGCGAACCCCTTACGACCATGGCGGAAACACCGGCGGATTCATACGGCATTACAATTTCAGCCTTTGACCTGGTGAAGTTGAAACCGGTAACTTCATCCGCCGGCTTTTCGGAGTAATACGGGTACGCCTGGAACTCATAGGCAGTCTGCACATCCTTATCTTCGTCCACCATGTTTTTCTTGTACACCGCCTTAAGCTTGATATCATACTTATATTCATTCTCATCCCCGTACAGGGCGCTGTTGATTTCCTCGGGAACGACGATTCTTGCAAAGTTATTACTCTCGTCAACAAGGTATATGAGATTGATGTCGGTATCAATGATTGCGGAGAACTCGCTTTCTTGTTCACCGCCAACGTCTTTAGCGACTATCCTGTAGTAATAGGTGTACTTATCAAACTCTCCCTTAGTATCCGTGAACTTCTCTTCTGAAGTGGTAATGATTGGCGACCCTGTCCAGGCATTCCCCAGCCTGTAATCCTTTGTCCTGTAAACCTCATAAACAACATTACTAATATCGTTTCGCTCGGTGTTCTCATCAACCTTGCTCCAGGTTATCACGAACTTATCCTCATTCTCAAAGTAAGCCCTTAGACCCGTAACGTCAAGCGGCTTGTACAGGGAAGTCCTTGCCTCGGCGATATTGGACAAGCCGGACCAGTTGAACCTTTCATCCCTTACCCTTATTATGAAGTAGTACTTGGATTCCGGCCTGAGATCGATTATGGAGAATACCTCCTGCGCTCCCACGCCTTTTTCAACGCTCTTGACAAGAATATTCTCTGTTTGCCAGGTCCACCAGTATATTTTACCCGATTCACTATTCACAGGAACATGTGTGGAATAACCTATTTCATACAATCCTCCCGCATTTAATCCCGCCATGTAGTCATCACCCGTTGCATCCCAGCTCAACACGACGGTGGTGGCGGTCTCACCTGACGGTTTGGCTTCCAGTGTAGAAATCATTGTTGGCGGCGTCTGGTCGTACTGTGGATACGCGTGCGCCTGTATATCTCCATCGCTATCCGAACTCGCTTTTACTGTAAAGTAATCTAATGGTGACATACTCCCATACTCGTCAATACTCCTTATCGCAAAGTAATAAGTAGTCCCGGGAGTCATCCCTTCATTTAATCCCAGAACCACCATCTCTTCCGTTTCACCGGGCTGTTTCGGAGTCACCGGGACATTGAAGGTAATTGAAGACGCTAAATTCCACCAGTTTTCAGGAGTTATAAATCCAGATTCAGTTGAAATATCCGCATATTTTATAATGTACCCGTTCACTGCCCCGCCTGTGGGCGTATCGTCATCATAGGGAGCGGACCAGGTAAGCACAATTTTGCCTTCAACGGGCGAATACTTCATGCTCTGTTCTGCTTCTGTCGGGGTTCTTGCAGTAAGGTCGTTAACAGGCCCCGGAGGCATGCCGCTTGCCGAGGCGCTTGCCTGCGGCGTCGTACTGTCTATAAAGGACGTATTGCCGGAACTATCCTCGCTCTTCAGGGCGAACCAGTAAGTAACGTTGGGAGTAAGACCGGTTACAGCGAGGATTTCTATAGTCCCCGAAGATTTTGCGGGAGTCACGTCACTTATATCAGCGCTTGCGCTCATGCTCCACCACAGCGTTGAATCCCCTGCCAGGCTGGCTATACTGAACGTTGCGTACCTTACATAGTATTTCTCCGCCCTGCCCTCTGCTCCCGTATCGTAAGGCGATGTCCAGCTGAGTTCTATCACACCCTCCTTGTTTTCCCCGGGCATAGCCAGCAAATCAGTTACAGGAACGGGGGCCGTGAAATCTTCAAGCGAAGCCCAGGCTTCATTTGAAGGTCCGCTTTCGTTCTCATTAACAACAGAATTATCGATTGCGGTTACGATGTAATAATACGTCGTGCCGCCAAGAGCCGTAGCATCGGTGTAGGTCGTGGTATCCGCCGCCAGCGTCGTGATTGCCTGTATGTACCCGCTGCCTGCCCAGGCCTCCTGCGGGACGGCGTAGAAGGAATCGGTTGCCCTGTAAACCCTGAACTTCGCAAGGTCGTTTCCAAGGCTGATATCCTTCCCGTTTTCGTCCTTATCGGGTGCCGTCCATTCAAGGTTAATCACGTTGCCTACAATATCCGCCATGGCGGTTAACCCTGTAGGCGGAACCGGAGGTGTGTAGTCCGCAGTAACCTGAATCTCCACGTTGGACATCTCGGACCAGTTGCGGTTATCGGAAGTGGGTTTTAAAGAATAAACTTCATCCGCCGTCTTGATTGCAAACCAGTAGGTAGTATCGCTCTTGAGTGCTGATATGGTCGTTTTCATCGGTTCGCCTATTTCTTCCAACAGTTGCCCAACCTTATAATCCCACTCAGGCGCGTCATCAAAGTTAACCTCTCCCACCGCCGCGCCGCTTGAAACTATGACCAGCGTGGAATACCTTATATCATACTCGCCCCTCCAGTTATCGTTCTTCCCCCCGTAGTATTTATTCAAAGCGCTGCCGTCATCGCCCGGCATCGTCCAGCTAAGTTCCACCTTGCCGTCTTCCGGCTCCTGCGCTGCCATAAGGTCTTCAATCATGTAAGGCGGCGTAACGTCAATCTGCGGCCTGACGCCCGCCTGCGGCGTTGATACGTCAACATCGGATGAACAATCATCAATATCCGTGCTCTTTATAGCAAACCAGTAGGTCTTAGCCGGAGTGCTGGTTTTACCAGGATAGAAATAATCATTTATACCACCAGGATTCTCCATCCAGCTGTTAATGACTATGACCTGTTTTTCACCCGGGTCAAGCGGTTCAGGCATTAACGCCGAGTCAATCGGAGATGAAGCGTTAATACTCCACCACGTCGTCGCCCCCATCCCGAGGTTGCTGAACGTGGCAAACCTTATCTCGTACGATATAACCTTACCGCCAGACGCTTCATTCTCATGAGGCGCTGTCCAGCTGAGCCTTATCTGCGGCTCAACAAGGCCCGCATCATATATGCCGTAAGCAACCAGGTCGGCTATGGCTTCAGGAGATATTATGTCTCCCCAGACTTTATAAAACGCCATATTGGAAATATCAGATACATTGCCCCTGTCATCCACGGTCTTGACGGCGTACCAGTACGTGGTTCCCTTCTGAAGCCCTGTTATGGCGTACTGCTGAGTGATACCCTGGAATGATACTTCCAATAACTGCTGTTGGGTAGCCGCGCTGTTCCACCAGGCATTTGTACCTATTGCACTATAATCATACGTGGCATACCTGACTATGTAATTTGAATTAATCGTATTGTTACCTATCGTACCATCATCTCCGGGCGCCGTCCATGACAATACAATATTCGCGGTATCCGTTGAAACAGCGACAAGGTTATTAATTGCATTTGGAGCTATATTATCGCAGGATGCGACAGCGTGCGCCTGGTCTTCACCAAGCGGATCCGCTTTCACATCCACGTAACTTTCATTTCCGAATAAATCTATTGTCTTTACAGCAAAGTAATACGTTGTTTTCGGGCTTAACCTTATAGGCAGTGGTAAAGTATCACTATCCACAGAGAACGACATTTGTTCACCGGATTGAGCGCTGAATTCTCCGCCCACAGACCCGTCACGGTCAACCCCGGCCGCATTATTCCACCATGTCGTGACATCGCCACCCTGACCATCTATGCTCAGTGTATTCCACCTTATAAGAAAACCCTTAATATACGGATCTGTATAAGTCCCTACCTTGTTCGTATTGGGCTCGGGTGCTGTCCAGGTAAGGCCTATCTCGCCTTCAAGAGGTTTCCTGACATTATAATCAGCTGTCTCTGCAGTAAGGTCAGTAACTTTCTTTGGCGGCACATGATGAATCGGTTTCACATTAAGGCTCATCACACACGTGCCGGTAGAAGCACCGAATGCAGGCGTAAGCGTGCCTATAGTCAGGACCGCGAGTCCCGCTAAGGCAGCAATTAGACGTTTAAAATGCCTGTTCAGTGTACCCTACCTCCTGTTTAGATTATTTCCTCGTTTTAACATAAACCCTTCCATAAACCTGTATAGGTAAATCAAATCCCTGCACATTTCCAACTACTATAAAGGCATAACTCTTTCCCCTGTACTCTTCCTTATCAGGAATAGTCAACTTCATCCTGATATCCTGTATCTTCTTAGGTTTTACCTTTACTCTCTTTTTCTTAAATTTCAGCCAACTCGTGTCAGGAGCAGGACTATAACCACTACTAATACCATATGACAACATTTCCCCCGGTTTCTTGAATTCAACCTTGTAACTTTGCTTACTCCTGTTTACTATCTGCAAAGTTTCATAATCATCTTTCCCCATTTCAATTACTTCACCTACTGCAACATCGGAGAGGTATAAACTCAAAGGAGCGACATCCAAATTGAGTGCTTCCAGTACTTTCTTACGGTATTCATCCATAACCGCTGCCGGAGTAGGCCCTGTTGAAAACCTAAACCTGCTCTGCAAAGCAATGCTTATGGCAACTCCTTTTGATGAAGGCTTAGTAACTGTTTGAGTTATAATGCTTGCCTGAAAGTGTTTATTCAAGTATTCTTCTTTATCAGGTATTGATAATACAATATCACAATCAGACAATTCTCCCGACTGCAATATAAACCTCTGGGGAGTAATCCTTATCCAGCCCGGATCAGGAATTGCTATATATCCTTCCCTGAGATTACTCTTATTTGGAGGTTCAATGACAACCTCTACTTCTATAGCCCCAGAAGCACTATTCATAACTTTAAAGCCCAGATTTTGTTCTTGTTTCATACTATAAACCATGCCGGGCCTTAATCCTGATAGTATTATGTCAGCAAATTTTGTGCTTAATCCTGCACTCATGCTTTTTTTCTGAAAAATCACTATTAGCACCATTAATAGCACCATTGTCTTAGTGATTCTCTCTATCCTGTAATTAGACATTTTATCCTCCTGATACATTCACAAAAAGTAATCATATTTCCTCCAATTTTTTTGTC
>JAUXDE010000023.1 GCA_030618495.1 Clostridia bacterium | reverse complement strand
CAGGAGGTGGGTTTTACGGTTTCCATTGACGATGAGCTGATAAAGAAATCAAATAAAGCTATTGAAAGCGGAAAGCAGATAAGCCTGTTTACGCAGATAAGGAATAGCAACCGTTCTGTTGGGGCAAAACTGAGTTATGAGGTTTCAAAAAAATATGCTTCCAGGGGGCTTCCTCCAGACACGATAAAGTGCAAATTTACCGGTGTAGCGGGGCAGAGTTTCGGAGCGTTTCTTGCCCCGGGAATTGTGTTTGAGCTTGAAGGGGATGCAAACGATTATCTTGGCAAGGGTTTATCGGGAGGAAGGATAATACTGTACCCGCAGAAAGGGTCTACGTACCGTTCGCAGAATAATATTATTACCGGTAACGTTAATCTTTTCGGGGCAACCGCAGGGGAAGTATTCATTGACGGTATGGCAGGTGAACGTTTTGCCGTGCGTAACAGCGGGGCAATTGCCGTGGTTGAAGGAATAGGAGACCATGGGTGTGAGTATATGACCGGGGGGAGAGTTATTATACTTGGCCGGACAGGAGTTAATTTTGCAGCCGGGATGAGCGGGGGAATTGCCTACGTGCTTGATGAGAATCAGCTGTTTGATACAAGGTGCAACCTCGAAATGGTTGACCTGGAGCCGGTGGTTGATAAAATAGATATTGATTTTCTATACAAACTTATCAAAAGGCATGTTGAGTATACCGGAAGTAAGTATGCGGGCAGGATCCTTGAAGATTGGGATGAAATGCTTCCCAGGTTCGTTAAGGTGTTTCCTATTGAATATAAGAAAGCTATTGAGCGTATTAGAACAACCCAGTCCAGGGAATCCGGGGTTATGACGATAACAGAAGAGGTATATTGATGGGTAAAACTACGGGATTTATTGAGGAGAGCAGAAAAGAAGCCGGGCATAGGCCTGTTAAAGAACGCCTGAAGGATTACAGGGATGTAATGAAGTGCCTTCCGGATGATAAGATAAGGGAACAGGCTTCAAGGTGCATGGACTGTGGAGTGCCTTTCTGTCATGGTATAGGGTGTCCTCTTGGTAACTTCATCCCGGAATGGAATGACCTTGTATACAGGGGCAAATGGGAGGATGCTTTGAGGAGGCTTGAAGAAACAAATCCTCTGCCGGAGATAACGGGGAGGATATGCCCTGCCCTGTGTGAATCAGCCTGTACCTTGTCTATAAATGACAGTCCTGTTACAATAAGGCAGGTGGAACTTGCTGTAATAGAGCACGGTTTTGAAAAAGGATGGGTAAAACCTAAAAAACCGGAGTTTTTATTAAACAGAAAAGTGGCGATAGTCGGGTCCGGTCCTGCGGGACTTTCTACAGCAATCGTTTTAAGGCAAAAGGGATATGAAGTGACCGTATTTGAAAAATCAGAAAGGCTTGGAGGGATACTGCGTTTCGGCATTCCTGATTTTAAACTTGAGAAGTGGATAATAGACAGACGTATAAAAATAATGGTTGAATCAGGAATAAAGTTTGAGACAGGAGTCAACATAGGTGAGGATATATCCGTAGCTTTCTTAAAGAGGTCTTTTGATGTGGTACTTCTTACCGTGGGGGCGGGAGAACCAAGAGATATGAAAGTGCCCGGAAGGGAGCTTGGGGGGATATGTTTTGCCATGGATTACCTTCAAAAGTCAAATGAGTCTGTTTCGGGAGTAAAAAAGAATATAATTACCGCAAAAGATAAGAATGTCCTGGTTATTGGCGGTGGTGACACGGGTTCCGACTGTGTGGGTACGGCAAACAGGCAGGGAGCGAAAAAGGTTTATCTTTTTGAGATTATGCCCAAACCTCAGGAATGGAAGGAGTCCTGGAATCCCCAATGGCCTGAGTGGCCGCTTATTCTGAGGACTTCGTCTTCTCATGAAGAGGGGGTAAAAAGAGAATGGTCTGTTTCCAACAGAAGGTTCAGGGGTAGGAACAAAGAAGTAAATGAAGTTGATTTTATCCGGATTGAATGGAAGAGATTAAAAGAGTCAAAAGGACTTAAGGTATGTGAAGTCCCGGACAGTGAATTTTCCTTAAAGGTTGAACTGGTTATACTTGCAATGGGATTTGTTCACGTTGAACACGGGAAGCTCCTGAAGGACATGGGTGTCAGGTATGATAAAAAGGGTAATATACAGAGTAATCGTAGTTGTGCTACAAGCGTTAAAGGAGTATTTACTGCCGGTGATGCGGCGGCAGGAGCTTCTCTTGCAGTAAGGGCCATTAAACAAGGCAAAGAAGCTGCTGAAAGTATTCATGAATATCTTTGTAAAAAATGATATAATGAATCGATAATGGGAATAAAATGGATAAAGAGAAAATGATTTCAAAAACCGAAACCAAAAAAGAGTTAAACCAGAAAATAGAAATACTGTACCAGGTAATCGAAACTATCAGCAGTGGTTCGGGTTTGGAAAAAATATTGAAGGACATAGTTGAGATTATAGTGGGTATCACCGGAGGCAACTCGTGTTTTGTTTATCTTATTGATGATGTTCGTGATGAATTAATTCTAAGGGCAACCAAGAACCCCCATCCCAAACTCCTTGGTAAAGTAAAGCTTAAACTGGGGGAAGGAATTACCGGATGGGTTGCTAATGAAAAAAAGCCTGTAAATATCTCAATAAACGCATACAGGGATAAAAGGTTCAGGTTGTTTAACAGTATGCCGGAGGACAGGTATGAGTCATTCCTTTCAATTCCCATTATTGTTAAAGATAAGGTTATAGGCGTTGTTAATGTTCAGCATAGAAAATCCTATGAGTACAGTAAATCCCTGGTATCCTTTCTTGCTGCCATTACAGGGCAGCTTGGAAGTGTAATTGAGAATACCAAGTTGTATGATGAATTGAAGAGGAAAGCAAAACAGGTGGAAACGCTTTCAAGAGTAAGTGAAACGGTTGTATCCGACCGGTATCTGGATGGTATTCTTAGTCTCATAGTTACGGTAACCGCAGAGATGATGGATTCCAAAATATGTTCACTTATGCTGGTGGATGAGCAGAAGAAGGAGCTGGTAATAAAGGCAACCCAGAGCCTGAGCGAGGAGTATAAGAAGAAACCCAATATAAAAATTGGGCAGAGTATAAGCGGGCAGGTGGTTAAAGAGAAGAAGGCCATAACAGTTTCTGACGTGACAAAAGATACAAGATTCGCATATCCTGAAATGGCAAGAAAGATAGGAGTAGTTTCCATGCTTGCCGTGCCAATGATGGTAAAGGGTAAGGTTATTGGTGTTATAAATGTTTATGTTTCACATAAGTACAGTTTCAGCCGTGAGGAAACAAGGATTTTACTGACGGTAGCGAACCAGTCAGCCGCTGCCATTGAAAGCAGCAGGTTGATGGATGAGATGATGAAAACAAAAGAAGCGCTGGAGATGAGGAAAATCATTGAAAAAGCAAAAGGTGTGATTATGAAGAACCGCAGCGTGTCGGAGGATGAAGCCTACCGGATTATAAGGAAGAAGAGCATGGATACCTGCAAATCAATGAAGGAAATTGCGCAGGCAGTAATACTGGCTTCAGAAATATAGAGGAGAATATAGAGAAGAAAGTGCTTGACAAACCATTAGAATTGATGTAAAATGATATTGAAAGGCAATGATGTCTTCCGATTCCGCTGAAGGAAAAGGAAGGCTTTTTTATTATATAAAGAAAAATAAAGAAATGGTTTGAGGGCATAGAAGTCCTCTATAATCCGGCAGTGAAGCTGGGAGATAGAGGATTTTTTTTATGGAGGAAACATTATGGAAATAAAGATAGCTGAATGGATTAAGGAATATGTCAGTAAGGCAAAAGTAAAAGGAATTGTAATTGGGTTAAGCGGGGGGATAGACTCATCACTCACAGCAGTATTGTGTAAAATGGCAGTCGGTGATAATCTGCTGGGATTGATGATGCCATGTCATTCGAGTAATGATGATATTGTCGATGCACTGATTTTATCGGCTAAATTCAATATTAAGGTGTTGAGAATAGATTTAACTGATGCCTATGATAAGTTGGTCGAGAATTATCCCATAAATGATAAGGTTTACCTGTCCAATATTAAGCCGAGGTTAAGGATGACTACCCTGTACTACTTCGCAAATTCCATGAATTATCTTGTTTGCGGTACAGGCAACAAAAGCGAGGTGATGACCGGGTATTTCACCAAGCACGGGGATGGTGCTGTGGATATCTCTCCGCTGGGAGACATGTTGAAGAGAGATGTACAAAGGTTGGCAAAAAAGGTGGGAATACCCAGAAGCATTATAAATAAACCTCCTTCTGCCGGTTTATGGGAAGGGCAGACCGATGAGGGCGAAATGAAGATGTCTTACAGGGAAATCGATGATGCCCTGTTAATGTTAAACCGGGGTGTCAAAGCCAATAAGGGTAAAGTAAGGAAAGTAAAGAAAATAATGAAACGTACGGAACATAAAAGGTGTCCTTCGCCAGTATTTAGAAAGGGATGAAGAAGATGACTTTCGGGGAAGTTATTAATAGGTACGATTTGAAAATAAAGGGCATAGCCAGGAAGTTCAGCTATATCCGCGAATATTCAGATGAGGATGACCTTGCCCAGGAAATGCGCCTTTATTTATGGGAACAATATCAATCAGGGAGAATAGAAGGAAATACTGACAGTTACATACTTCAGGGCTGTTGGTTTCATGTTAGAAATTATTTAAGGGTAGCCGATAATAAGGTGAGGGTTACAAGCCTGGATGAACCCGTAAACGAAACCGAAAGCGAAGATATGACACTTAAGGACGTAATAGAAGATACGGCAAGGCCGCTTTATGATGTCCTTAACTGGAGAATGATTTACGAAAGCATCAATAATAACGGATTAACCATTAGAGAAAAGGATGTGTTCAGGCTGAGGATGCAGGGTTATACCATGAGGGAAGCCGGGGGGATACTGCATATATCGGGAAAGAGAGTTTTTAAGTTACAGGACAACATACGCAGGAAGTGGGAGAATAAAATATTTCCCGGGGGGTAACAAGAGGGTAGTTTTTTTACTTGTAATATTATACTAATAAATTGTTTATAGCTCATCGAACAGGGCTAATAAAGAGAGCGAAGGCGTTCTATTTACTAATGTAAGTAGAGCGCTTTTTTTATTGTTTTGAAAGGAGAGGGAAAATGAAAAGGTTTAATGCGGTTTTAAAAGTGTTTTTGTTGTTATGTGTTTTATGCAATGTGATTATGATTTGTTGGGCGGAAGAAAAAAAGGGAATAATGGAAGGGTCATCCGTAGGAATGAGTATGGATACTGCAATGAATTCAAATTATGTCTGGAGAGGTTTTACTCTGGACGGTGACCCGGTAATACAGCAGGGGGTGAGTATAAGCGGTTATGGGGTTACGGGAAGCATATGGGGAAACTTTGATATCGGGGCTGATGATTCGTTGGCTTCGGGCGAATTTGATTTCACGCTGGATTATACATATGAAACAGATAAATTCAGTGTTTCCATAGGTAATACTTTTTATACTTTTCCGCCGTCTAATGGGACAAGCAGTGAATTCTACATTGGGATAGCTCCTAAACTTGCAGTATCCTCCGGGCTGACATGGTATCATGATTATGTCGAGAAAGGTGATTACCTGGAACTTGCGCTGGGGCACGGCTTAACCCTGGGTGAAGGTCCTTTTGTGCTGGATTTGAGCGGGCATATTGGATACAACAATGAGCTGTTTATTAACGGGAATGGTACGGATATTGGAATTGCGGCAGGAATATCTGTTCCCCTCACTGAAATGGGTTCTGTTTCTGCGGGTATTTCATATTCACTGCCGTTTGGCGGTTTAAGCGATTCCGGAGATGGTAACCAGGAAGATACAATAATCCTGGGTGTTTTAGTGTCATGCGAATTTTAAAAATGTATAGAAAGAAGGTGGCTGAAATGAAACTGATAAATAAAATGTACAGGGTAATCGGATTGATTTTAATAGTATGTTTTTCTATGATACGGGCTGTTTATGCAGAGGAAACATCCGGTATAGAAGCTAATAAAGTAGCCATAGACACGATATGGACGTTAATAGCTGCTTTTCTGGTATTTTTCATGCAGCCGGGCTTTGCAATGGTTGAAACAGGTTTTACCAGGGCGAAAAACGCTTCGAACGTTCTAATGAAAAACCTTATGGATTTTAGTATCGGGTCAATTGCCTTCTGGCTGATTGGTTTTGGTGTAATGTTCGGCACTTCTAAATTAGGGCTTTTTGGCACAAGTGGATTTCTTCTAAGCAGTGCAAACCCTTTAACGGGGGATGGATTATGGCAGTTTGCTTACTGGATATTTCAGGCAGTCTTTGCGGCTACAGCGGCAACTATTGTCTCAGGGGCAATGGCTGAGAGAACACATTTTACTGCTTATCTGATTTATTCATTTTTTATCTGTGCTCTTATCTATCCTATTGTAGGCCACTGGATATGGGGAGGAGGCTGGCTGGGGAGTAAAGGCATGATAGACTTTGCTGGTTCAACTGTTGTTCACTCGGTTGGCGGCTGGGCAGCATTAGCCGGTGCAATACTGGTTGGGCCAAGGTTAGGGAAATATAATAAAGATGGAAAATCTAACGTTATTCCCGGGCATAATATTCCTTTGGCAGCGCTTGGTGTATTTATTCTCTGGTTTGGATGGTTTGGTTTCAATGCGGGAAGCACCACGTCAGGTACAAACTTAAGCATTGCTACTATTGCTGTAACCACCAATTTAGCTGCTGCGATAGCAGCGATTACTGCTATGTTTACCGCCTGGATTAGATTCGGTAAACCTGATACCAGTATGGCTTTAAACGGCGCGTTAGCCGGGCTTGTGGCGATAACCGCTCCCTGCGCAAATGTTTCTCCTTTTAGCGCTATTATTATTGGAGCCATTGCCGGGGTGTTGGTTGTTCTTAGTGTTGAATTCTTTGATAAGGTTCTCCATGTGGATGATCCGGTGGGAGCAATATCTGTACACGGTGTCTGCGGTATATGGGGTACTCTTGCTGTAGGGCTGTTTGCCCAGGGGGCTTATGGCGAATCAAGCGGGGCAGGAGCTGTCAATGGCCTCTTTTTCGGAGGAGGATTATCTCAATTCTTTATCCAATTAATGGGTGTGGTTTCAGTGGGAGCGTGGGTATTCGGTACTGCATTTATTCTTTTTTCCATCATAAAAAAGACAGTAAGGCTTAGAGCTTCTGATGAGGAGCAACTAAAAGGACTGGATATAGTTGAGCACGGGATGGAATCCTATGCCGGATTCCAGATATATACTACAGAATAAGGAGGATGATATGAAATTAGTAATGGCAATGATACAGCCGCATAAACTAAATGATGTAAAGCAGGCTTTATACAGTAACGAAGTGTATAAAATGACTGTGTTTAATGCCCTGGGCTGCGGTGAACAAAGGGGTTATACCGAAACATACAGGGGAGTAATGGAAGAGGTGAGCCTTCTTAAGAAAGTAAGGCTCGAGATAGCGGTTAATGATGATTTTGTACAGCCTGTAGTTGATGCAATTATAAAAGGCGCAAGGACAGGCAAGATAGGTGACGGTAAAATATTCATTCTTGATCTGCCCGAATGCATAAGGATAAGAACAGGGGTGAAAGGAAAAGAAGCAATAGGCTAAATTAAAAACAAAGAAAAGGAGAAGTGAAATGGCAAAAAAAACAAGAGAAGATGTGCTGAAGATCGTTAAGGACAAGGGAGTGAAGTTTGTCAGGCTTTGGTTTACGGATATCATGGGGCAGGTGAAGAGTTTTTCAATTACGGTTAAGGAATTAAATGGCGCGCTGGATCACGGAATGGGTTTTGATGGTTCTTCAATTACAGGTTATCAGTCAATCGAGGAGAGTGACATGATTGCAATGCCGGATACTGAAACTTTTCAGATTATTCCATGGCGTTCAAAGGAGAGCCCTGTTGCCAGGATGATTTGTGATATCCTTACTCCTGACAGGAAACCTTATGAAGGGGACCCGCGTTATATTCTCAAGAAGGCGTTGAAGCGCGCAAAAGATATGGGATATGATCATTATTATATAGGGCCTGAACTTGAGTTCTTCTATTTTAAAGATGATTCTTCATCGAAGGAAGTGCTTGATAAGGGTGGTTACTTTGATTTGACAACACTTGATGTTGCAAGTGATTTGAGGAGAGATACCGTATTTGCGCTGGAAGAAATGGGAATTCATGTTGAATACAGCCATCATGAGGTTGGGCCCAGCCAGCATGAAATTGACATGAGGTATGACGATGCCCTGAAAATGGCTGATAATGTGATAACTTACAGAATCGCCACGAAGGAAATTGCAAGTAAGCACGGGGTCTATGCTACCTTTATGCCCAAGCCTATTTTTGGCGTTAATGGAAGTGGCATGCATGTACATCAATCGTTATTTAAAGGTAAGAAGAATGCATTTTTTAGCAAGAGTGATAAGTCCAGTTTAAGTGATGACGCCAAGCGTTTTATAGCCGGGCAGCTTAAACACGCCAAGGAAATGAGTTCGGTATTTGCCCAGTGGACGAACTCTTACAAGAGGCTGGTTCCCGGGTATGAAGCGCCTGTTTACATTGCCTGGTCAAGGCGCAACAGGTCGGCGTTGATAAGGGTTCCCATGTACCATCCGGGAATGGAAAGCGCCACCAGGGCTGAACTCAGATGTCCGGACCCGGCATGTAATCCTTATCTGACCTTTGCCGTAATGCTTCACTGTGGATTGGAGGGAATAGAGAAGAAGTACAAGTTTCGGGATCCAATGGAGAAGAACCTTTATCACCTTTCTGATATTGAGAGAAAGAAACAGGGTATAGAATCATTACCGGATAGCCTGGGAAGCGCGGTAAATATAACCGAAGGGAGTAAAATAGTAAGAAAAGCATTAGGCGAGCATATTTTCCCGAGGTTTATTGAATTGAAGAAAAAGGAATGGGATAATTACAGGATACAGGTGACAAAATATGAGCTTGATAATATGCTGCCTATACTTTAATTTTGTTAAGAACGAATGATATATATTATTAAAAATATTATCATAGAGGGGCCGGGTAATTTTACTGATTGTTTCAGGAAGCTGGGAAAGGAATTCAGGATTATAGAACTTTCTAGAGGAGAAAAATTACCGGATGACAACCGTAACGTTGATGCGGTTGTCGTACTTGGCGGCCCAATGAATGTGTATGAAGAGGAAAAGTATCTTTTTCTCAAGGATGAGGACATGTTCCTGAAGAAAGCGCTGAGGGATGAAGTGCCTATCCTGGGAATTTGCCTCGGAGCTCAGCTTCTGGCAAAGGCATGCGGGGCAAAGGTAAAGAAAGCTCCCGTAAAAGAGATTGGATGGTATAAGGTTAATTTGACCAGTGAGGGTATGTCAGAAAGCATTTTCAATGGTTTGAGTGAATGGTTGGATGTGTTTCAATGGCATGGAGACACTTTTGAAATACCGAAGAATGGTATTTTATTAGCTACATCGGATCATTGTATCAACCAGGCATTTAAAGTCGGGAAGAATGCTTACGGTTTCCAGTTTCACCCGGAAGTAACTAATCAGGAAATTATAAAATGGTTGGATGAATACGGTACAGAGATAAACAAAAAAGACTGGGCAGTTACAAAAAAGGATATTCTTAACAGGTATTTTAAAATAGAAGATAGGTATAAACAACAGTTAAATATAATCTGTTCCAATTTTATTAAGATTATGAAGAGTTCTTGAACTTTGTAAAACGTGAGTTATATTTGCATGTATATGGAGAGTATTTAGTCCGCTTTTTGTCATTTAGTCCAATGAGTTCAGGGTTTAACTTCGGGAAACAAAAATACAGATAAGCGATGACAATGTAAGTCTTTTTGAACATGTTCTAATGTTCGAAAAGGCTTTTTTTTATTTAAAAAGAAAAAGGAGGACGACATGAACAGGTTTGGTAAAGACAGCAGGTGGATAATACCTTTAAGCAGGCGTAGGAAAAGGAAAAAGACAGAAAACAAGGTTAGGTATGTTGTTATGAATGTATACTGCCCGAATGGTTGCAGTTTGATGGACAATCAAAATAACATTAACGGGTACCCGGGTATCAGGATAAAATACAAGCGGCCGGGGATGGATGGGGAATTCGTTATTTCGGCAATAGAAGGTGATTTCAGTAAAACAATACTATCGGGGATTCTGGAAGAAGGCGTTAAGGATGAGCTTTACTGTCCGCATTGTAATACCATTTTTAAGAAATTAGTTAATTGCGATTGCAGTTCCGATGGGGATATGGTGGTGCTGGGATTGACAAAAACACTTGATTATAATAATGCAATAACTTTCTGCAATGTAACGGGTTGCACTAGAGGCTCATTCATTAAATCAGGGGATGTTATAAGGCATGTAAGATTGAGAGCGACATAAACCGGGAGAAGCTATAACAATATTTATAATTTCTTTGCGGGGAGTCTGATCCACGGTTAAGTTTGACTATTTAATTGCTTTTAAACAATTTTTGAGTTATAATAAACTACAATTCCAGTTTAAAATATATTAAGTAAATGTATTTCTGTGATTTGACAGAGGGGAGTGTTTCAATTATGAAAAAAATGATATTAGCTGTATTTATACTATCCTTAATGGTTATATTCCTGCCTGAGTATTCCAATGGCAAAGACCTGGAAGTTCCGGGGATAAAGATTTTTCCCGAAATGGTTGATTTTGGGAAGGTCATCCAGGGAGAAGAAAAGGAATTAACGTTCAGGATAAAAAATACCGGGAAAGCCATTCTTGAAATCAAGCGCCTGACTCCGGGATGCGATTGTATGGAGGCTTCAATTGAAAAAAACAAAATATTGGCCGGGGAAACGGTGAATATCAAGGTAATCCTTGATACCTGGGATTACCTTGGCGATATTGAAAAGGACATTATCGTGTTTTCAAACGACCCCAAAGAGTCTTTCAGGAAAGTCATTGTAAGGGGAAACGTGGAAGCAGCGCCGCTGGAAATCGAGATTAACGTAAAACCCTCCAGGTGGATACTTGGAGACATAGCGCCGAAGGGGATGCTGGAAAGGGAAGTCCTGGTAAGGAATACCGGGGACAAGCCCATAAGAATTCATAAGGCGGCAGGTTCCTCGAGGAAGGTAAAAGCTTCCGTTTCAACAAAATATATTGGAGTAAATCAAACATCAATGGTAAACATGAAAATCAAACCCGGGAGGCGCAAGGGGACGGTTAAGCAGAGTCTTTACCTGACACTGGAAATCCCATACGAAGTTTATGCCCAGGAGTAGCGCGGGGGGCTATTTAAAATGAAAAAAATAATTTTAGTTTTATTGATTATTTCCTTGAACGCGGGCAATGCGTATTCCGAGTTCCCGGAGATTAAGTCCGGGAGAGAGGATGATTTGCATTCCAGGTTCTCGGATGTTATGTCTAAACTTACGGATGATTTCAAGTGGATTATAACTTCCCCGGCAAGGTTAGAGAAGTCGGATATTCCGCAGTGCGCTAAATTTGCCGGGACGCTGGGGCTTCTGATGGTTCTTGACGAGGGTATCCAAAATGTCTTTCCCGATAAAGGGAGCGGAGCAATACTTGACGGTTTATTTTCTGTTACGGGTGAATTAGGCAATGGTTTTGTAGCTGTACCGCTGGCAGGCGCTTTGTACCTGGCAGGGCAAGGATTAAAGGATAAGAAATTGAGTAAAATCGGTACAATGGGACTTGAATCCTACATATTCACCGGGATTCTTACCGTAGGGATGAAGGTCGTGCTTGGCAGGAGCAGGCCTGAAAAAAATGCGGGCGCGTGGAAATATAATTTATTTACGTTGGATGTAGGTGAAATGTCATTCCCTTCAGCCCATACTTCAACCGCTTTTTCGCTGGCTTCGGTCATAGCGGGGCAGTACAACATATGGGTTGACGTGAGTGTTTATACACTTGCCGGACTTACCGCGCTCTCAAGGATATACCATAATAAGCACTGGGCGTCCGATGTCTTCGCCGGGGCTGTTCTCGGGATTCTTGTCGGGAGGGCGGTTGTCCACCTGAACAGTTCTGAAAAGAGTAAGAAGTTGGCATTAATGCCTTATTTTGTACCGGAAGAAAGGTTGTATGGCGTGAAACTGGTAGCTTGGAAGCAATGAATTATTTGCTGGAATTTAGGATTGAAATGTGTATAATTCGTTGAAAATAGAAAAGGAGATGAGTAATGACCGGGAAAATAATTAGTGCGGCAACCTGCTTATTTATCATTTTCTGTTTTGTTTCCGGAACGGTCCTGGCGGAGGAACCGGAGATAGAACTGTCGAAAAAGGAAAAAATTATTGTTTTCCCGTTCACGGAACCTGGGAATTTCGGGTACAAAGTCGGTCAGGCGGTTGCGGATACCATTATTACAGAGTTAATCAACATGGGGCGTTTTGAAGTTGCGGACAGGGTGAATATTGAGAAGATAATGAAGGAACAAACCCTTGGACTGTCGGGGCTGATGTCTGAGGAAAACGCCGTTGAGGTTGGGAATCTGCTGGGCGCAAAGACATCAATAATGGGCAGTGTCACAGGTTTTAATGTGGGCAGGAACAAGAAGGAAGGGTATGACGGAACGCTTACGGTTGATATTAAGGTTGTTGATGTTGAAACATCAAGGATAGAGAAGGCGGCGACACTGGGAGTATCGGCTTCCATCGGAGCTTCCAAAACGGTCAGTGACAGTACACTGCGTGAAACGGTGAGAAAGAAATTACTTAAGAAGGTGTCAGGCAAGTTCTTCCATAAGATGAGGGATTACTTCAGTTTAAAGACCTATATAATGACAATCAAGGGCCGGAAGGTCAGCATCAGGATGGGTAAGGACATGGGTATTAAGAAGAACTTCCGTTTTGATGCCGTAAGAAAAGGAGCGGAGGTAAAAGACCCCGTAACAGGTGAAATACTTGAAGTAAAGACGGACAGGATTGCCCATATATGGGTGACAAAGGTTGATAACAAGATTTCATACGGCAGGGTGACTTCCGGGAAAGGGACGCTGACTCCCGGCACGCAGCTTGTGGAAGTTCCCACCCTGAACGTGTTTACTTCGATAACCGGCGGGATATATCCGTTTGTACAGGAGCCGATAACAACGGCAACTTATGATGACGGACCCGACGAAGGTTCAATAAGTTTTAATTTCAACAAACTAACGCATGTTCCTGTCATCGGTTTTGAATCGGGTAAGCAGTCCTACTGGGGCACCACGTCACTTGATTTCAATATATTGATTGGAAGCCCGATACTTGGGTTGAAGATAACCGCGGGCGGTTTGTTTGATTTTATAAGGCTGGGGCCTGTTAACCTCGGCATAGGGGCAAGGCTGGGAGGTTTCGGGGCTTTTGCTTCGCTTGGTAAACTGGGATTTGATATTGGACAGATCCCCCGTACCTCCGGCCTCACTGCCGCGTGTATCGGTTTCGGGGGGGAAATCCTCGCAAGGCTTAATATTAATTTTTCCAGGGCGCTTGCGTTCAGTGTTAACTGCGGTTACGCGCTTTTTACGAACACTGAATGGGGCATTAGCGCAAGCTGGGGCGAAGAAGACAGCGCAGCAATTTCAACGGAATACCTGGCACAAAAACCGGACCCGCTGAAACTACAGGGATTAATACTAAGAGCGGGTTTTAATTGGTCGTTTTAAGGCATTAAGGGGATTATGAAACTATCCGACAAAATATCAAATTGGATTAAGAGGCAGGTTGAGGAATCAAATAAGGATGGAATAGTATTCGGCTTGAGCGGCGGGCTAGATTCCGCGGTCGTGGCTGGCCTTGCAAAGAGGGCTTGCGGTGATAATGTGCTTGGACTGATTATAATGTGTGACAGTCTTGCCCTGGATGAAAAAGATGCGCTTCTTGCGGCAGAAAAATTTGCCCTCAAAACGCACAGGATTGAGTTGAGCCGGGTTAATGAGCACTTTCTGGAAGTCCTTCATGAAAGCAATAAAATCGCCATGGCTAACCTGAAACCAAGGCTCCGGATGACAACGCTGTATTACTACGCGAATATGCTTAATTACCTCGTGGTAGGCACGGGCAACAAATGCGAAATGTTAGTGGGTTATTTTACCAAGTACGGCGATGGCGGCGTGGACATTCAGCCCTTAGGTGATTTGCTTAAATCCGAGGTAACCAAACTTGCCCGTGAACTGGGTGTGCCGGAAAAAATAGTTAAAAGAGTCCCTTCCGCGGGGTTGTGGAAAGGCCAGACTGATGAAGAGGAAATGGGTGTTACCTACGGGGAAATAGAAAGGGTAGTCGTATCAATTGAAAAGGGAAAAAGGTCCGAGGTTTCAAGCCAGAATTATGAAAAAATTATGAAGATGATGAAGGCATCCAGGCATAAAAGGGAACCGGCTGTGATTTACAGGAAAGGAAAGAAATGAGCATAAGACAGGATATCCTTACTTCAATTAAAAGGGTCAGGTTTGAAAAGGTCCATAAGCCAAAGTCTTTGAAAGCTGTTTTTGGCATTAATACCTTTGATATACGGACGATGAAAAAATATATCAAAGTCAAGCCCTTTACAGCCTTTAAGCAATGGATTGATGAGGGTAAACAGCTGAGCGCATTTCATGCTGATGAAATAGCCGAAGGGATAAAGAAGTGGGCAATATCAAAGGGAGCGGTTTATTATACACACTGGTTCCAGCCAATGACAGGGCTGACTGCCGAAAAACATGACGGGTTCATATCTTTGACGCCCGGCGGGGTGGTTGAAAAGTTCTCCGGGTCAAACCTGATACTCGGGGAGCCCGATGCAAGCAGTTTCCCAAGCGGAGGTATAAGAACCACTTTTGAAGCAAGGGGATACACCGCGTGGGATCCTTCAAGCCCGGCATTTATAATTGAATGTGAACTCGGGAAGACCCTTTGCATCCCTTCCATATTCGTATCCTACAACGGGGAGGCTCTTGACAAGAAACTGCCGTTGCTTCGTTCGGAGGAGGCGTTGAGCAAGGCCGCGGTAAGGTTTTTGGGGCTTTTTGGGAAAAAGGATGTTAAGAGGGTAAAGTCCTCATGCGGGGCTGAACAGGAATATTTTCTTATTGATGAAAAGTATTTCCTGATGCGCCAGGACCTGCTGTTGTGCGGGCGCACCCTTGTCGGCGCCCCTTCCCCTAAGGGGCAGCAGATGGAAGACCAGTACTTCGGTTCAATCAAGGACAGGGTGCTGAACTACATGAGCGACGTTACCGAAGAA
The DNA here is from genome assembly GCA_030618495.1 of Clostridia bacterium. Taxonomy (GTDB): domain Bacteria; phylum UBA6262; class WVXT01; order WVXT01; family JAUXBS01; genus JAUXBS01. The sequence goes on along the minus strand of JAUXDE010000023.1, from coordinate 3,022 downwards.
GCGTATAAACTGGGTATACCCATAAAGACCCGGCATAACGAGGTTGCCCCCAACCAGTTTGAATTTGCCCCGATATACGAGGAATCCAACATTGCCGCGGACCATAACCAGCTGCTCATGGATATAATGAAGAAAATCGCCTTGAGGCACGGCCTTGTATGTATCCTGCATGAAAAACCCTTTGCGGGAATAAACGGCAGCGGGAAGCATATCAACTGGTCAATTGAGGATAGCAATAACAATAATCTTCTAAGTCCCGGAAAAACACCAATGGACAATCTCCAGTTCCTTGCCATTATAGCGGCTGTGCTGAGAGCAATTTACAGGCACCAGGGGCTACTGAGGGCAAGTGTTGCTTCTGCCGGTAATGAATACCGGCTTGGCGCTAACGAAGCCCCCCCTGCCATCATGTCGGTTTTCCTGGGTTCCCAGCTTACGGAAATACTCGATACCGTTGAAAAAAAGAAAAAAGTTGAGATTTCAAAGAAGGACATCATTGATCTCGGGGTGGCGCGGCTCCCGACATTTAACAGGGACATGACGGACAGGAACAGGACATCGCCATTCGCATTTACGGGGAAAAAGTTTGAGTTCCGGGCCGGTGGCTCGTCACAGAATGTGTCCACTCCGATTATGGTGTTGAACACCATTATAGCCGAGTCGTTGGATTATATTTCAAGCAGGATTGAGGAAGAAGCAAGGAAGAAGAACTTCAATGATGCTGTTTTTGAGGTTATTGCGGAATTTACGGGGGAAAGCAGGGACATAAGGTTTGAAGGAAACAACTATTCCGAAGACTGGAAGAAAGAATCTGAAAAGCGCGGATTGGAGAACGAGCCCTCAACGCCTTTGGCTCTCAAGTCATTTATCAGGGAAGACCATGTATCGCTTTTTGAGAGATACAAGGTGTTTACCAGGGAGGAACTCGTGGCAAGGTATAATGTCTGGCTTGATATGTACGTCAAGCTGGTCAATATTGAAGCCCAGACATTAAAAGAAATGGTTGATTCAAACATAGTTCCTTCAGGCCTCAAGTACCAGGGTGTGCTGGCGCAGAACCTGAAGGCGTTGCTCGAGATGTCCGAATCCGGAGTTGAGCTTAACATCACCAGCCTTGAAAACCAGAAGAGGCACCTTTCTGATATAACAGATATGATTTATTACGTGAGAAGAAATACCCAGGAGATGGAAAAGTTGTTGAACGAACTTGAAGAGGTGGACATAGGAAAGAGGGCAAATGCGTATTTTGATAGATTAAAACCACTCATGGAACATATCCGCACACATTCCGACAAACTTGAAAGTGTCTTGCCTGATGACATGTGGGACCTGCCGAAATACAGGGAAATGCTATTTATTATATAGATGAATAGGGCATGACCCTGACTTTTTACAAAATGCAACGGTAAACATTTTTTATGCAATATTTAGTCAATGATAAAGAACGAGTAATGAAGTTGTATGAATTTTGTAAAAAGTTAAGACCAAAAAATCGATAATTTCCATATGAAGAAAACGATATTCCCAAGAATATATGATAATAGGGTTGACAATATAAGAGGAACGGTATATAATTATGTATAAGAGGTGAGGAGATATAGAAAAGTATTTTTTTTGGGGTTTAGATTGAGGTTGTCAGTTTAAGATTAAGGAGGGGGAATGTTAAAAATAAAAAGCAAAAAAATCATGTTGGATGATATTATGGACGCGAACCCGGCAATCATGATGCTTGTAGACAGCAATGTTTGCCTGGAGGATTGTAACCTGACCGCGCTGAAGATGATTAAAGCAAATAAAAATGTTGTTATCGGCAAGCGCGGCGGTGAGGTGCTTCATTGTATACATGCGTTTGAAACAAAGGGGGGTTGCGGTAAGACAGTTTTTTGCAAGGATTGTATTATACGCAATGCGGTAGGCAAAGCCGTAGAAGGCAAGAAAACAATACGGAAAAAAGAAAGACTTGAGCTGATTTACGGGGAAACAAGAAAGGAAATGAATGTCCTTGTTACAGCGATACCCTTTGAATATGAAAACAAGCACCTCGTACTCGTAACCCTGGAAAATATAAATGAGCTGGTAGGATTAAGAAAGCTTATACCTATATGCGCGAAATGCAAGAAAGTAAGGGAAGATGATGATTACTGGGAAGGCGTAGATAAATACATGAGCAAGCATCTGGAAGTTGATTTTACCCACGGTTTGTGCCCGGATTGTTCTGAGGCTATACTCTCAGATCATTTCAAGCCTAAAGGTAAACCTCATTAAAGATAGTGTAAAGAGTTTTTTACACCGCACTAAAATCAGCATTAAGGTACTGCAGTATACCTCATTTTGAGCTGGTAAGATGCTTTACCCGAATTATTAAGAATATTAAAACAAAGTATTAACATTTAAGCATTGTAACAACAATTACAATAACTTTACTTGACAAACACACGTACAAGTGGTATAATTAATATGAATTATAAAGAAAAATAATATGAACAAAAAAATACTTATTGTAGATGATCATGATAAATTTTGTGAGATGCTCGGGACTATTCTTTCTAGCAAGGGGTTTGAAACCACAAAAGCTCTTAATGGGAAAGAAGCGTTAAGAGAGGTGTCTAATTTCGTGCCGGATTTAATCATTCTTGATATAATTATGCCCGGGATGAGCGGTACCGAGGTTTGTGAAAAAATCAAGAAGAACGTTTCCTCAAGAAAAATACCGGTTTTGATGATGACCGGATTTGCCAGTGAGGACAATAAAGTAGACAGCTACATAGCAGGAGCCGACGATTATATTATAAAGCCCTTCGAAACGGATCATTTTCTTGACAGAGTCAATGAATTGCTTGGTCAAAGCACTTGAACTTCCCATAACTTAAAAACCCCGTTTATTATGAATCCCGCGCTTTTTTCACGTTTTTTTTCTATCCATTAGGTGGAAACATCTCTACTCACCGAAAATCTATCGTTTTCAATTTATGAGTTAGAGTTTTAAAATAGGCATGTTGAGAAGAAACAGGTTTTGTGATAT
>JAUXDE010000071.1 GCA_030618495.1 Clostridia bacterium | reverse complement strand
CCATAAAGGAGAGGGTGGCTGTAACTGCTCTTGATATGCTCAGAAGGACGCTACACTAGCCACACTACGCCATGAGAACATTTATTGCGGTTGGAATTAGTGATGATATTACCGGAAGCATAGCCGGACTTCAGTCTGGGTTCAGGAAGCACGATTTTGATATTAAATATGTGAAGCCCGAAAACATCCATGTAACCCTGAAATTCCTCGGTGAAGTGGAAGAGAACAGAATCAGCGAAGTATATGAAAGCGTGAAGGATTCGGTTGGTGATACCAAAAAGTTTAACATCATAGTTGATTCCGTGGGGGTTTTCCCCGGGCCCAGGTCGCCTAAGGTTATATGGGCCGGGGTGTCTGAAGGTTCCCGGAAACTTAAGGATTTAAACCGTACGATTGAAGGAAGCCTCGTTTCCGCGGGGTTTAAGAAGGAAAAGAAAATATTCAGCGCGCACTTGACCATCGGGAGAGTGCGTTCTTCAAAGAATATAAAATTACTGTCAAATACTGTTGAAGAAATGTGCGGGGTGAGGATTGGAAGGATGCTGGTTGAGGATGTTTTAGTTATGAAAAGTGATTTAACTTCGCAGGGGCCGGTGTATACGGTATTGAAAAAGGTAATGCTGAAATGATGCTGTTAATGAAAGCTATTCAGGCATTAAGGGTTAGAATAGATGCATTGCGGAGGTACAAGGTTATTATAATCTTCTCCGCCATAATGCTCTTATACTTTGTCGGCAAAGTGTCCGTAAACAGCGATATAGATTTCAACTGGTTCAGCATTGAAGATGAAAATTGTCCGGTAACTGCTTTTACTTTCGACGACGGCCCCCACCCGGGATATGCCAGGAGTTTAGTGAAGATACTGGGTGAGGAAAACATAAAAGCAACTTTTTTCATTGTCGGTAAAATGGCGCTTAAACATCCCGACCTTGTGAAACATGAATATCTTGCAGGGCATGAAATAGGAAACCATACTTATAGCGATACGAGGATAACCACATTTTCCGAAGAAACAGCGGTTGATGAAATAGAGAAAACCCAGAACTTGATTAAAAAGATTACGGGAAAACCTTCGCGTTTACTGCGCCCGCCGGGCGGACATTATAATGGAATGATAGTAGACATAGCAAAGAAGCACGGGTATGAAATTGTTTTATGGACGCTTAATCCAAATGATATAGTATCACCTCCGGCTGGCAGGATTTACCATGAAGTTGTGTCGAAAATCAAGGATGAGGATATCGTGATATTTCATAGCGGCATTGATTCAACGCTGGAAGCGCTTCCTTCCATAATAAGAAATTTAAAGGAAAAGGGGTTTAAGTTTGTAACGGTTTCGGAACTCCTGGAGATTAAAAAAGAAAGGCTTTATGCGAATTCTGGGCATTGATTACGGCAGTGTGAGGATAGGGCTTGCGCTAAGCGATCCTACCGGGCTAATTGCCTATTCGCTGCAGGTGGTAAACAGGATTGATATACAGAATGACATTAAGCAGATTGCGGATGTTATCGGGCAGTATCAGGTGGAAAGCATAGTTGTCGGGATGCCCGTGAGCATGGACGGGTCATTGGGCAAAAAAGCAAAGGAAGTAATTATTTTTATTGACAAAATGAAAGAAAACATTAAAATACCGATAGTCCGGTGGGATGAAAGGTTTACAACGGTTATCAGCGAAAGAATGCTTATTGACGCAAACCTCTCAAGGAAGAAGAGAAAGAAGGTTATTGACGGGGTTGCCGCGAGTGTGATGCTCCAGAATTACCTGGATTTCAAAAAGAATGAATAAAAGAGTAATTATTATAATCAGTGTTTGTATCCTTGTGTCCTGCGCGGGCGCTTTCATGATATATTTCAGGACCGGCAGCCCTGTCGTGATTGACGTTAAGGCTGGTATGTCGGCAAGAGATGTAGCGGGTGTTTTAAAATCAGAAGGTATAATATCAAGCCAGAGACTGTTTGTCTTTCTACTTAGAATCATGGGGGCAGACAAGAAAATAAAAAAAGGGACATACAGGTTCGATTCGGGTACAAACATTTTCGGGCTTATCGGGAAATTTGTCGCAGGTAAAGTGCTGATGGTGAAGTTAACGGTCCCCGAGGGGTTCACATCCGAACAGATTGCCGAACTGGTGGAACAGAAAGAAATCGGGGACAGCCGGAGATTTATGAACATTGTAAGGGAGAAAAAACTGGAAGGTTATCTTTTCCCCGAGACTTATTTAATACCGCTGGACAGCGCTGAGAGTGACATAATTGATGCAATGGTAAAACAGTTTAACAAGGTGTTTACGGACGACCTGCTGGAAAAAGGAAAGAAGTACAGATTCCTGAAAGAGGACATAGTAATACTTGCCTCAATAATAGAGAGGGAAGCCAAGAAGGAAAGCGAAAGAAAACTGATTTCCGCGGTGTTTCATAACAGGTTAAAGAGAAGGTATTACCTGGAATCCTGCGCCACTGTTCAATATATACTGGGAAAACACAGGAATAAATTGACGTATGAAGACCTGGAGGTGGATTCGCCTTACAATACTTACAGGAACTTCGGGCTGCCTCCCGGGCCCATCTGCAACCCGGGGTTGAATTCACTTGCGGCCGCAGTTGACCCTGAAGAGACGGACATGATGTTTTTTGTGTCGAACGGTGATGGAACTCACAAGTTTTCAAGCCAGTACAAGAAACACCTGGATGTGCAGAGAAAGAAATAGTGTTATTTCTTGAACTTGTTTTTATACCTGGCAGCATCAGCTGCCCCAAAGGGAGGGAAAAATGTTCAGAAAGCTGCTCATAATTTTTTGTGTTAGTGCGGTGCTGATGATTGTAACCGGGACACAGATGGCTTTGTTTTCCCAGGATGAAAGTATTGAGGAGAAGAGCAATGCGGCAGTTATATCTGACATTCAGGGGGAAGTGGAAGTGCTTCCCGACGGTGAAACAGAGTGGGGCAAAGCTGAGCAGGGGCAGGCTCTTAATCCGGGCGACAAGGTAAGAACAATGGATGATTCGGCTGTTGAAATGGAATATGATAGCGGCGCGCTGAGCAGTCTTGAGAGTAATTCTGAAATGAGAATAAAATCCGCGATATCCGATTATGATAATGATAAATACAAGACCACCCTGAACCTGACTCTCGGCAAGATACTGGTAAACGTTAAAAAACTGGGTAAAGAAAAGTTAATATTCGGGGTTGAAACGCCGGTGGCCGTTGCGGCGGTGCGGGGAACGGAATTCGTTGTTGATGCAACAAGCGCGGATGATACGGCAGTGGCAACTTTCAGCGGAAAAGTGAGAGTGAAGAAGAAGGGAATGAAAGAATTTGTCGTTGTTAAGAAAAACAGGAAAATAGAAATAAAAAAGAAAACAATCAAGCTGCGAAAACCTTCTAAAATAGATAAGAAAACACTGAAGCTTAAAAAGAAATTCGTCAGGCTTAAAAAGAAGGCGATAACATTCAGGAAGAAGAAACTGGGGCTGAAGCGTAAGAGAATCAAAGAGAGAAGGAAAATAATGAAGTTAAGGAAAAAAAATAAAATAGAACCGAAAAATAGCAAACTCAAAACAAAGGGTAAACAGAAGCTGGATTTAAAGAGAAAATAAAAGATTAAATAACCAGCGCACTAGATCCGGAGCCTGATTTTATGATAGTTGGATTGACGGGAGGAGTGGGTAGCGGCAAGAGCACGGTTCTTGAAATATTCCGGGAGCTTGGGTGCAGGATAATAAGCGCTGATGATATTGCTCATGATATTTTAAGGAAGAATAAGAAGGTGTATAACGCTATCCTGGAGGAATTTGGAGAGGGAGTTTTAAGCAGGGACAAATCAATAAGCAGGAAGAAGCTGGGCGGCGTTGTTTTTGCCGATAAGAAAAAGAGAAAGAAGCTTGAGTCGATAACGCTGCCTGTAATCATCAGCGGATTAAATAAAATCCTGGCATTGGAAAGAATGAAAAAGGGTATTTTTGTAGCCGAAGTGCCGTTATTGTTTGAAACGGGTATGGCGGATTTGTTTGACAGGACAGTAGTGGTATGGGTAATGAGAAAGATTGCGATAAAGAGGTTGAGGGAAAGGGATAAGCTGACGCTTGAGGATGCCGGAAGGCGTATAGAGGCGCAGATGCCCCTGACAAAAAAGAAAAGATTGGCTGATTATGTCATAAATAATAATCCATCAAAGAATCTGCTGAGCCGGATTAAGCCGGTATACGAGATTTTAAAGGAAGAACAGGGAAAATAAGATGAAGATCAGGTTCTGGGGGACAAGGGGTTCAATAGCCACTCCGTCAAACAACGGTTTGTCAACAATGAAGTATGGCGGTAATACTCCCTGCGTGCAGGTTGTCGCAAACGACGGTACGATATTTATAATTGATATGGGAACCGGCATGAAAGTCCTTGGAGATGAGTTAATGGGGCTAAGCCCTGAAGGCGATAAGAAGAAGGATTCCCCGTTCAGCAAGGGAGAGGGAGAGGTTAACGTATTTCTGAGTCATTTTCACTGGGACCACATACAGGGGATGCCGTTCTTCAAGCCCTTATATATAAAAGGGAACAGGATTAACCTGTATGCTGGCGAAGGTTGTGAAAAAAACATGAAACACCAGATGAGAAAACCCTTTTTCCCGGTAGAAATTGATGATACAATGTCAACGAAGAATTACTATGAATTTAATAATGGAAAAACAATTAAAATCGGCAGTGTTGAAATAACGGTAAGAAAGCTGGACCATACGGATGATGTATACGGGTTCAGGTTCCAGGACGGCGATAGTGTTCTCACCTATGCCAGTGATGTTGAACATAACCTCAAAAACAAGGATAACCTTCTTGAATTAGCAAAAGGCGCGGATGTTCTCATATATGATTGCCAGTTCACCTACATGGAATATGACCCCGAAATACATGGGATGGAAGGTATGGGAAAGAGGCAGTGGGGCCACAGTATTATCCAGGAGGGAATAAAAATATCCGCTGAAGCAGGAGTAAAGAAACTGGTGTCCTTTCACCACAGTCCTGAATCACGAGACAGCAAGATTGATAATATAATTGAATTTGCCGGGAAATACAAAAAAGATATTAAAAATGACCTTGAAATTATGGCGGCTTATGAAGGTTTGGAAATAAAACTATAACGCTTTGAAATAAATCATGTAATTATGACAAGCCTTGTTCTTACTCTATTTTGTTAACAATAATATCCGCTATTTCCCTTGTGCCGTGTTTTAATCCCATCTTTTTAACATCGTTTCTTAGCCTGTCAAGTTCTTCCTTGTGGTTTGAAAGATATATTATTTTTTCAACCAGTTTGCCGGAACGGGGAATGTAGTATCCCGAGTTGTTCTTGCGGGCGAATCTCACATTTCCTTTTTCCTGTCCGGGAACGTATGAGGCTATAATAAGAGGCTTACCAAGAAAGAACGTTTCATTCAAAGTGAGGTATCCCCCTTTGGATATTATGATATCCGCAGCGTTCATAAGTTCATACATGTTATTGACAAAACCGAAAATCCTTGTATTTGTGTCATAAGCGGAGATGAATTCTTTCAAATGTTTTTTCAATGCCTTGTTCCTGCCGCATACGACCACGGGATGAATGGCGGCTTTTGATTTAATTATGTGTTTAATGATGGAACGCGCATGGCCAAGCCCTTCCCCACCGCCGGCAATGAGCGCCATAATATCATTTTTCCTGCAGCCTAATTCATTCCTTAGTTTTTCTATTTCCTGCGGAGCCATTTTTTTTGAGAATTTAAGGCTGAGGGGCACGCCTACCCGGACAATCTTTTCTTCAGGGACTCCCATGGAGATAGCTTTTTGAAAGCATTCCTCGGATGATATCAGGAATGAATCTATTTTCTTGAATAACAGCCAGGAATTGTGGCCGGTTTCATAATCAAGGATAAGAGCCACTATTTTAATATTAACGCCTATAAGTTTACAGGCCTTGTGAAAAACTATGGGAAATATAGGATAGGTTGTCAGGATGATATCCGGTTTGATTCTTTCAAGGAGTTTTGAGATTTGTTTCACCGTGTGGCGGTCAAGGGTATTTTGCATCAGATTGAATATAAATGGAATGTTGGTAATGTAGTAAAATAGAGCGTAAATGAAAGTGAAATGGTTTGAGAAATACCTGTACGTGTTTTTAAGGAGAGGGTCAAGTAGAGTTTTCCCTTCAGAAAGAACGTCGACAATTTTTATGTTGTACTTATCCCCGTATTTTTCTCTTATCGCATTGGAAATGGAAACAGCGCTTTGCTTATGAGCGGCTCCAAGGTTGGTCATCCCCATAAGGATTGTTTTCTTTTTCATGTGCAATATAATATGATTAACTGCAAAGCATGTCAAGGGATTTCTTTCCTGTTTCTTTCTTGTTAACAAGGCAAGAGTAGGTGTTTAAGTCGGTAGGTGTTTAAGTCATTGACATATTATAGAGTATTTTGTATATTGTTAACTCAATTGCCCGGTGGTGTAACTGGCAACACGCCTGCCTCTGGAGCAGGAAAGTCTAGGTTCGAGCCCTAGCCGGGCAGCCATCCTTTTTTAAAGCTGCTAAATGGCCGTTTTTTTTTATATTTTATTATTATAACTATTGACTTGTTTTCCTTTAATTAATATTGTTTCATTTCTGCGTTGTACCTGGAAGTTTATTTTAACAACTTTTTCCGTCGATAAAAACTAAAAAACAAGAATATTTATTTTTTTACTTGACATACTATATATGGTATGTTAATATACGTCGTCACACAGTATATAGTGGTTATCTTACCTTTGGAGGTTCTTGGTTTGAAGTGCCCTTTCTGTAACAATAATGAAGATAAAGTAATTGATTCCCGCCCAATAGACGAGAGTTCAGTAATCAGAAGAAGAAGAGAATGCCTCAAATGCAACAAGAGGTTTACTACCTATGAAAGGCTGGAAGAAATGCCCCTCATGGTAATTAAGAAGGATAATAAGAGGGAGATTTACGACAGGAGCAAGTTGAGGCAGGGCTTAGTCATAGCATGTACCAAGAGGTCTGTATCCATTGACCAGATTGAAAAAATCACAAATGAAATTGAAGATGAATTGAAGGACTTTATAATGGAGGTTCCCTCCAAGATTATCGGGGAACTGGTCTTGAAAAGATTGAAGAAACTTGATGAGGTCGCTTACGTGAGGTTTGCTTCGATTTACAGGGAATTTGATAACGTTGATGCTTTTAAAAACGAACTTGATGAATTAAAGAAAAAGGAGTAAGTGAATATGGAGATTAAAATTTTCGGCAAAAAGGACTGCAATCTTTGCGAATCAACGAAGAAGAAAGTTGATTTTTTTATTAATAAGTGGGAAATGAAGGATAAGGTTAAAATCATTTTTTATGATATGGATTCCGTTGATGGTTTAACGGAGGGGGCGATGTTGGATGCCACAGAAATTCCCACAACCATAGTTTTTAAGGATGATAATGAAATTGCAAGATGGGTTAAGGAAGTTCCCGAATCCGAGGAGTTGAAATCATCACTTACGTGATGGGGAGGAGAGTATATGTACGGTCTTGAAATCGGAAAGGATGAAAGGTTGGGAGAAAGAGTGGATGGAATAGGAAGAACCAGGAAGCCATTTAAATTTGTAATAAAAAAGGACGGTAGTCATGTTAATTATGAGAAGGGGAAGATAGCGGAAGCAATCTACCAGGCTGCCGGTGTTTCCAGCGGCGTAGACAAGAAGACAGCTAAAAAGATTGCTGACGAGGTTGAGCATTACCTGGTTCATCATTCCGGTGAGAAGGAACAGTCATCATTTGTTTTTGAGAGCGAGACATTAAGAATTGAAGATATTAACAATGCTGTTGAAGAAGTTCTCAAGGAAATGCACCATGATGCTATTGTATATGCGTACAGGGCCCATCGCATAGCCAAGGAGAAATTATCCAGGAAGGTAAAGGTTACGAAAGAAATAAAGAAAAAGGGAAACGTTACCGATATTGCCCTGATGGTTGAAACCGATACCACGTCTGAGATATTCAAATGGGACAGGGAAAAGATCGCGCAGGCTTTGGAGAAAGAGGCCGACCTGGATATAAAAATTGCCAGGAAGGTTGCAAGCAATGTGGAAAAGAAAATAATAGCTTCGGGAATGAAGCAGCTTACCACATCTCTTATAAGGGAACTGGTTGACAGCGAGTTGTTCGTGATGGGATACAGTACTAAACTCAAGAAGCAGGTAAGCCTGGGAATTCCCACGTATGACCTTGAACAACTGGTGTTCTCAAAGAGCAGAGAGAACAGCAACATTACCGCCAATAACCCCGAGGCCATTAACCTGACCATTGCCGAGACAACGCTTAAGCAGTACGCGCTGAACAATATATTCTCGGAAGATGTCGGTAACGCGCACATGAAAGGGAGCCTGCACCTGCATGACCTGGGCTATCCCGTCAGGGTGTACTGCAGCAGCCATTCTCTGGAGTACATCAAGAAGTACGGTCTGAAAATGGATAACCTGGACATCATTTCCTCCCCGGCAAAGCATGCAAGGACGCTTACCGGTCACCTGAACACATTTCTTGCAACCATGCAGGTGTACTATGCGGGGGCGCTCGGCATTGCGTACCTGAACATTTTTTACGCCCCCTACTTCGTGGGAAAGTCGTACAGTGAAATAAAGCAGGAGGCGCAGTACCTGATATTTTCCCTGTCACAGTCCGCGTTTTCCCGCGGCGGACAGGTCCTGTTCATAGATGCAAACATTCATACGGGTATACCAAGATACCTGAGGGACGTGCCTGCAATCGGTCCCGGCGGCAAGTATACAGGTAAAACGTATTCGGCTTATGAGAAGGAGGCAATGCAGTTTACGAGAGCCCTCATGGAGGTGTGGAGGGAAGGTGATTCGTTCGGTCATATCTTTGCGTTTCCAAAGATGGATTTTCATGTAAACGATGAAACCTTTTCGGATCCCGAACAGTTTGAATTGCTGAAATTCGCATGTGAGATAGCAGGTGAAAACGGCGTGCCGTACTTTGTTTTTGACAGGGACGAGGTAACGCTCTCAGCGTGTTGCAGGCTCAGGACGCAGATAGAGGATGAGTACATGATAAAA
>JAUXDE010000179.1 GCA_030618495.1 Clostridia bacterium | reverse complement strand
TTTACGATCTTTACAGCATGCACGAAAGTTATGAAAGCATACCTGAAAAGCAAAGGCAGTCTTTGGAACGAGACTTTTTCCGTTGCAGTTTTGAAGAAAGCTGGGACCAGACAAAAAGCTTTTTCCTCAAACGTGATCCAAAACAGATCGAGCTGGCTGAAAAGGACTCTAAACACAAGATGGCCCTTGTCTTCCGATCCTATCTCGGACAAAGTTCGACCTGGGCAACAACAGGAGATCCTTCACGAAAAATGGATTACCAGGTCTGGTGCGGCCCTGCCATAGGCGCCTTTAATGAATGGGTAAAAGGATCATTTCTCGAAAAGGCGGAAAACCGCAAAACAGTCGCCATTGCAATGAATCTTCTTTATGGCGCCTCAGTTGTGACACGAGCCAACCTGCTTCGCAGCTATGGGGTAACACTACCAGCAGATGCGGGCAGATTCTCTCCCATGGAACTTTCCGAAATACATAGACTTCTATAACCGTTTACGGTTGAACTTATAAAATCCCAAATTTCAAGCATCAAATTACAAATAAATCCCAAATTTCAATATTCAATGACCAAAACATGTCCGCCAGAGCACTTTGGCGGATTCAGGTTATATACGGGTTTGGGATTTTGAATTTTGGTCATTGTAATTTATTTGATATTTGATATTTGTGATTTGTTATTTCAGGAAAGGAAATTCCTATACTATTAAATTAATTTGTTTTTCATTTCTCTATTTCTCTGTGTGCTCCGTGGTAAAAAATAGCTGCTTTCCCCTGATTCTATTTTGGTTCCCGGAAAAGGGCGATAATTCCTGTTTTTGCAATTTCCTTAATTCCTATCGGCTCTAAAAGATTTAAAATTGCCTCCATTTTGTCTTCATCTCCGGTAACCTCTAAGGTGTAATGCCCCTGCCCTACATCAACTACTTTGCACCTGAAAATATCGACAATTCTGAGGATTTCAGCCCTGTGTTCGGGCTTGGCCTGCACCTTGATAAGAGCCATCTCCCTTTGAACATAACTTGATCCTGTAAGTTCGTATACTTTTATCACATTAATAAGCTTGTGAAGCTGCTTCATAATTTGCTCGACAACCGGTGTATCCGCTATGGTGACCATGGTAATCCTTGACACGAGAGGATCAATAGTTTCGGCAACAGAAAGACTTTCAATATTATAGCCTCTACCGCTAAATAATCCTGCAATCCTGGACAGCACCCCCGGCTGATTGTCAACTAAAATCGAAAGTATATGTTTTTGCTGTGTCATGATTTATATCCTCCTTATCCCTAAGCCAGAAGCATTTCCGTTATAGGAGCTCCGGCAGGCACCATTGGATAAACACATTCTTCCCTCTCGACCACAAAGTCCATAATTACTGTTTCAGGTGAAGAAAGGCCTTTTATGAGCACCGGTTCAACTTCTTCAGGCTTTGTAGCCCTTAAACCAACAGCACCATATGCCTCTGCCAGTTTTACAAAGTCAGGCGCATGCTCCATACCTGTACCGGAATAACGTTTGCCGTAGAACAGTTCCTGCCACTGTCTCACCAT
>JAUXDE010000172.1 GCA_030618495.1 Clostridia bacterium | reverse complement strand
TTGAAGTTACAGTTTTATCTAACTTAAATTTCTTCTTATCAATCTTTCTTTCAATAGCGCCTATCTTCTTCAGTAGTTTTAATTTTTTCACATCTGAATTTGGCGGAGATGTTTTCTCAACAACAGGTTCCTCGGGTTCTGCGGTTTCAATTGGGGGTTGGATTTGCGGTTCTTCAAAAACTTCTTCCGCAGTTTCTCCGGATTCCTGTGAAAAAGCAATCCGGAAAAAAAAGACTCCCATCAATGAAAATGCTAAAAAAACAATGAAGATATTTCTTTTCATATTAGTGTTTTACCCGAACAGCAATAATGTGATTAATTACACGTAGTATATTAATATATACCAAAAAAATCCATTTGTCAAGTGAAATAAAAACAGTTGCTTTTTAATCAGTCTTATGATAACATAATACATTAGAAATGAAAATAGAAATATTAAGCACAGGCACGGAACTTCTATCCGGGAAAGTCAATACTGATGATGCGTATTTATGCGAAAAACTAACAGGTATTGGTTTAACGGTAACCCTGCTAATTACGGTGGGGGATTCAAAGGATGAACTGAAAACCGCTTTCGAAGAATCGTTAAAAAGGGCTGACATGGTTTTTACGGTTGGCGGGTTGGGTCCGACTTTTGATGACCTGACACGCGAAGTCGTGGCTGGGGCGCTTAAAAGCAAACTTGTATTTAACAAAGAGGTGATGCATCAGATTGCCGCTCACTTCGCCAGGAGAGACCTGGAAATGCCGGCAAATAATGACAGGCAGGCCTATATCATAAAAGGAGCAAGGGTTATTCTCAACAAGACGGGTACTGCCCCGGGAATGATAGTTGAGGCGGGTGAGGGGAACGAAAAAAAACTTGTTATAATGCTTCCAGGGCCTCCGAGGGAGCTTGCTCCAATGATGGAAGGGCACGTGATACCTTTCCTGAGAGGCAGGTACGAAAAAAACATAGCAAAAACATCGGTTCTGCATGTATGCGGACTGGTTGAATCGGCAGTATTTGAAAAAATAAAGGATATTGTTGAAATAGAGAGGGAAATGGAAGGAAACATACTGACTTTTGCGTTGCTTGCGAGCAGTTCGGTTATTAACGTGAAAATAACGGGGAAAGGCGACAATGAACTGTTAATAGATAACATGATGCATAAAGCCAGGCGGGAAATATACAATTGCCTGGGCAATGATATTTACGGCGAGGACAATGACACCCTGGAAGGAGTGGTGGGAAGACTCATGGGAAGGAAAAGAAAGAGTCTCTGTGTTGCGGAGTCGTGTACCGGGGGGCTGATAGCCAACAGAATTACCAACGTTTCAGGAAGTTCAGTTTACTTCAAGCAGGGGATTGTCTCTTACAGCAATGAATCCAAGGTAAGGATGTTGAAAGTAAAGGAGGATACTATAAAAAAATACGGCGCGGTTTCAGAGCATACAGCCAAAGAAATGGCTGTGGGCGCGCGCCTGTCTTGTGATGCTGACTTAGGCCTTGCCACAACCGGTATTGCTGGGCCGTCAGGGGGGGCAAAGAAGAAGCCGGTAGGTTTGGTGTACATTGCCCTTGCTAATGGTGATGACGTATTCTGCAAGGAGTATCGTTTTGCGGGAAACAGGCTGGCCATAAAGGAGAGGGTGGCTGTAACTGCTCTTGATATGCTCAGAAGGACGCTACACTAGTGTGGTGAGTCTAACATAGCTTGACATATGAAGGGCAGGCTTTGAGTCGGATTCAAGGAAAGACGATGAAAGCATATCGAGAATATGGTGAAGAGGATAGACGCAGAATACGTACAAATGATGCCCCTCCCGAAGGGCTGTCGTCTTTTGTCCATCGTCGGCGTCACTCATCGTTCACATACGTACAGTATTCTCACTCTTCGTTCCTTGACACTGAAGCAAAATACTTCCAGCATA
>JAUXDE010000050.1 GCA_030618495.1 Clostridia bacterium | reverse complement strand
CCACCACCGAAATCTACCTCAACATGTCCCCGGAAGACGCACTAAGAAAATATAGAGATAAGTTGAAATAGTCAAAACTGCAGAAAGGGAGTCTGCCAGAAAACAAGGAAAAGGAATAGAAAGATAGTTATTGATTTATGTAACAGAAATAAGTTAATATACTACTGTAGGATGATTAAATATGAAGAATAAAAACACATATATTATTGCAGGGCCAAATGGCTCCGGAAAAACAACGTTCGCAAAAGAATTTTTACCTGATTATGTTAAATGTCCGAATTTTGTTAATGCCGACCTTATTGCGCAGGGATTAGCTCCGTTTTCTCCAAGCAGTGTTGCTATTAAAGCCGGAAAACTGGTTTTACAACAGATAGATGATTTTTCAGAGCGTAATCTTGATTTTGGGTTTGAGACAACTCTTTCCGGGAAAACATACGTAAATGTTTTAAAAGAATTAAAAGAAAAAGGATATAAACTACATCTTTTCTTTTTATGGATTCCAGATACTGCTCTTGCTTTAGCTCGAATAAAAGAAAGGGTTATAGACGGTGGGCATAATGTGCCGGCAAAGGATGTTCGCCGAAGGTTTAAACGGTCAATAAATAATTTCCTCAATTTATATAAATCATTGTTTGATTCCTGGATGCTTTTTAATAATGCTGGGCTCGTTCCAACTTTAATAGCAAAAATAAATAATGGCAATATTATAGTAAAAGATGAAAGTTTATATAAAAATATTATAAAAGGGGTTAAATAGAATATGAAAACAAGAACATCTTTGCAGGATAAAGCTGAATTGGCGATGAAGAAAGCAATCCGAGGAGTTATCGAACATCACAAAAAAACAGGCAGGCCTCTTGCTATTTCAGTAAAAGGAAAGACCCGCCATGTTTCACCATACAAAGCAAAAAACAAATCATAATATCATTACATCGCCTTCCCCCATTAAACACCGACAAAGGACAGAAAATATGGAGCAAACGCTCGTTAACTCCTGACGGCAGGATCGCTACGGCCCGCCAGATAGCCGGAGACAGCGACCCCTCCCCCCCTGTGCAAAGGCTTATCCCGGGAAGAAACCGCCGTTGTAAAAGCCGCAGTCCGAGAATCCGGCAGGGACAAAGGAAAAGACAGAGGAATTGAACGATAAAAATATATATTGCGTTATATTTAAAATCATGGTATAATATAATTAACGTTAAGGAAAAGAGGTATAGAACTATGAAAAAAATGTATTTCAACGTTATAATAGAAAAAGATGAAGACGGGAAATATATAGCAACCGTTCCTTCTCTTAAAAGCTGCTATACTCAAGCCAAAACACTTGAAGCTCTATTACCTCGGATAAAAGAAGTTATAGAATTATGTGTTGAGGAAGAAGGTATTCCCAAGGAACATAAAACGCTTATGGGGATTCAACAAATAGAGGTAGCCGTATAGAGTGAGTAAACTTCCAGTAATAAAACCTGCAAAATTAATAAAATACCTGAACAAACTCGGTTTCAAGTGTGTTAGACAAAAAGGCAGTCATAAATTCTTCAGACATCCTGACGGTAGAACAACAGTTGTTCCCTTTCATAGGGGTGAAGATATTGGCAGGGGATTACTTTCGAAAATATTGGATGATATAGAAGTAAGCCGAAATGATTTTATAAAATGGATGAAATAAGCGTCCTTACGAAATCGAGTATTTCATAAGCCCTGGACTCCTGTGAGCCCGGGTTATTTTTTGCAAATATGGAACAAACGCTCACTTTCTCCTAAAGGCAGGATCGCTGCGGCCCGCCAGATAGCCGGCGACGGCGACCCCGACATATTGAAAGGACTATCCCGGGACGAAACCGCAGTAGTAAAATCAGCAGTCCGTGAATCCGGCAAGGACAGGGGCAGAGGAATAGAGAGATAGTTAAAAACCTTTTGACCTTATTAATTAAAAGAGGTATAATTAATCATGAGCAAAAACAAAAAAACTATTAAACACATAATTTTACTGCAAATATTCATTAGCATGTTATTTATGGGTGTTTGCATTGCCTCTGAATTTGGCGAATACTACCATAAAGGAAAAAATAGTAGAGACCAAAATGAAAAAATTAGATTTTTCACAAAAGCAATTAAGATGTGGACCGAGGAAAATGGAAATTTTAATAAGTCTGATACTTATATACTTCGTGGAAATGCTCACTCTAATAAAAACAACCATGACCAGGCAATCAAAGACTACACTAAAGCAATAGAGTTGAACCCGAAAGATGCTGATATCTATAACAACCGCGGGTTTACTTACGGAGAAATTAAAAACTATGACCAGTCAATTAAAGACTTCAATAAAGCAATAGAAATAAACCCAAAAAAACCCCGGACCTATTTAAATCGGGGTAATATTTATTATTTCAAACACAACTATGATCAAGCAATAGAAGATTACACCAATGCAATTGAATTAAACCCTGAATATGAGGATGCTTATAACAACCGTGGGAATGTTTATAAACAACTTAGCAACTACAATAAAGCAATTAAGGACTACAATAAGGCTATAAAGTTAAATACAGAATATGACGTTGGTTATTACAGTAGAGCAAAAGTCATGGTTCTTATGGACAATTATGAACAAGCATTAAGAGACATTTCAAAAGCATTATATATCAATCCAGAAGAAGAAAAATATTTACATGCCAGACAAGTCATAATACCAGTCCTAGAAAGAACCATCGGAATAGAAACATTAAGAAGATTGGAGCAGAGAATAAAAGATAAACATAGAAAAGAAACCAACAAAACAAGAAGAGATAAAATAATATTATCTAGTTATGATAAAGAACGGTTAAAATATATAGCCGTTATGGACTTCCGCCCATTAAATGTTTCAAAAGGAGATTCCGCTTTTGTTAGCGACTTTTTCCGTCAAGACTTGGTTACATCAAACAGTATTAAAGTAATAGAAAAAAATAATATGGACAAGATATTAGAAGAGCAGGGGTTCCAGCAGACCGGCTGCACTGATACAGAATGTGCTGTAGAAATGGGTAAAATTCTGAATGTCAAAAGCATGGTTATAGGAAGTTTTGGTAAGTTATTGGATTTATATCAAATTACTATTAGAATAGTATCTGTTGAATCAGGGAACATCCTCTATGCGGATGATGCTAATTGCAAATCAAGTGATGATGTAAGAAGTATTGTAAGCAAATTAGCCAACCGCTTAATAAATAAAATGAAGTAACATATATCCGCTCCTATTTATTCGCCTTCTGCGCAATAATACGAAATTCCACCAAAACTAATACTTGACTCTCGTCTAACAACATCATACAATAACCAACCTTGCATTTTATTAAGCATAATATCTATTTTATATTCTATAATAAGGATATTTATAAATCCAGTTATCTAGTTCTTGTCCAGAATCCGGGACCTGGTCTGGATCCAGGATCCGGGACCTGATGTGATATTTTTAATATCGTTATTTTTCAAGAAATGTTGTTTTCAATATTGTTAATTTTTGTTTTTCTAATATTCAGCAACCCACCTCGCCATTTCAACGAAGTTCAGGCAGAACCGAATAATCATTGACCATTAATATGAAAAAAGTTATAATCCGGCATGAGCAAAGGGAAAAACAAACCCAACAACAAACCATCTATCCCAACCGGGGATAATGCGGTTGCCCTCAAACCCAAATGGCAGCATATCATATTGATAGTACTCCTGGGTTCTATTGTATTCTTCAACAGCCTGCAGGGTGAACTTCATTATGATGATTATCATGTCATGAACGAAATAAATACAACTATAAATGTGAATAACCTGCGCCTTGTAACCTGGTTTACGTTTTATGTTAATTCGTTATTCGGAGAATCAAGCCTTGTACTGAATCATATTGTTAACTTAATTATTCATATCATTATTTCAATATGTATATACTTGATAGTTGTTTTTGCAATAGAAAAAAAAGAATCCCTTGTCCCCCTGGCAACTTCTATTTTATTTTTAGTGCACCCTTTAACGACAGAACCGGTAAACTATATTACCGCCCGTTTCACGCAGATGTATACTCTGTTTTGTTTTCTAACTCTATTATGGTATGTCCTTTACACAAGAACAAGAAGAAAGATATATGCGGTTATTTGTTTAATATCTTTTATTATGGGCGTGTTTTCAAAAGGAGTGGGTATTTATTATATGATGGCCGGTATTTCCATATATAGCATATACTATCTTAATTGGAAGAAAATTGTTTTCAATAATAAATATAAATGGCTGATATTTACTTCAATGCTCTTTATTATTTTCTTTATGCTTACAAACACGGGACTTGTTTCAAGGTTAAACAGGCCATTTATCGCAGAGTATTTTTTGATGGAGAACAAAGTATTTCTATTTAAATATATACAATTACTGCTAATTCCAATCGGTCAAAGTGTAAACCATTGCCTTGAGCCGCTGCATGAATTCTCTTTTGACCTGACCATACTTGCAAGCATAATTATTAATTTAGCCCTGATTGTTTACTCAATTGTTATTAGGAAAAGAAACAAAATAGTGTCATTCTCAATACTGTGGATATATATCATGCATTTTCCGTATTTTCTGCTTGCCTCATCAAATGAGCTGGTGGTAGAGTACAGGGCTTATCCCATGATATTCGGGTACGCATTACTTGTCAGTTATCTTATTAATAGATACTTAAATAAAAAAGCATTACAAAATGCGGTGATTTTATTTATCGCAGTAATCTATACTGTCTTAACAATATCAAGAAATAATACATGGAGGGATGAAATCACTTTATGGACGGATACTTTGAAAAAATATCCTGAGAATATCGCAGCGTTAAACAGCAGGGGAATCGCTTATAAAGACAAGGGATTATATGATAAAGCGATAGAAGATTATAATGAGGCGATAAAACTCAAACCAAGAAATTCAAAATCATATATTAACAGGGGAACCGCTTTTGCTAAGACAGGAATTTATGATAAAGCAATATTAGATTTCAAAAAAGCAATTGAGATAAACCCGAAGAGTATTATTGCTAAGAGTAATTTAGAAAGAGTTTACAGGATAATAAAAAGCGATAGTAATAAAACAACAAATGAAGAAAAAACACTTAAGATACCCATAGAACGGTTAATTTCTCTTATTGAAAAAGGGGCTCTTGCTGATGCGCTGGCTCATTGTAACAGGTTAATAGAAACAAATCCAAATGTATCCGAGCTATACAACAAACGCGGTGTAATCTGCGCGATGAAAGCCAACTATGAAGAAGCAATTACAAGTTTTACAAGGTCAATCGAACTGGACCCTTTAAACGCGGAAGCATACAACAACCGCAGTCAGGCTTATAAACTGACGGGCAAACCGGGCCCGGCAAAACGGGACAAAGAAAAAGCAAAAACACTAATACAGGCACTGGATGACAGACCATAGATTCTATCGTGGTGAGCCTAACATATCATTCAACAAACCATTTAACTGAATAATTAAAAAAAACCGGAGGAAAATATGTTCAATATAATAATGGAAGGTATGCTGGCGCTATTTATCAGTTTTTCCGTGAGAACTGCAAAAATAGAGCCCAATCCGCTGGATTACCAGCTCGCATTCGGGGTTGAAAACAAGTATTTTGAGAGTGATTTTGAGTATGAACGTGAAAACGGTTTGATGTACCTGAACCTGATTAACAAAATCACTCCCCATGAAAGGGTGTCATTGTCCCAGAAGTACATCGGCGCCAGGAAAATAGACAGCCAGACCTTAACCTTAAAACAGCCGTTCAAGCACGGCCACTCCGTCTTTCTTGCCCTGAACGCCCAGGCCTGGACGGATGCCAGGATTCTAATCGGCTATCAACTGAACCTGAAAGAATTCGGCAAGGTTGAATTATCCAGTAACTTCAGTGACAGAACTATAATTGACTTAAAACTCAAGAAACCTTTCCTGATAGCTGAGAATTACGGGCTTTATCTTGAGCCGCTGCTCGTTTACAGCCTTATTAACGATAAGGTTTTCTGGCAGGCAAAGGTAAGGCTGAAAATCGACTTTAAAACCTTACTGTCCCGGAAAACAGAAGAGGTGCGTGAAACGAATGACGGGGAATTACAGGAACAGGGAAACTAACGGTAGAAATCATCCGGCGATTTGCCTGCCAAGTTCATACGCCTTCTTTAAATAGTCAGGATGCTCTTTTATCTCTCCCTTGGCATCAACCTGCCTTATGAGCAAATCATCATGATAAATTACGTCTATTGCGTCAAAGAAGTACTTCACGGTCAACCTGGCGCCTTCAAAAAGGTTCTTTCCTTTCGTCGCCCCTACCGAAATAAAAGCGCCGTTTCTTTTACTCCCTTTACCAGATACCGGTTTATTTAACCTGTATTTGGCTGCCCACATGCACTGGCAGCGGTCAATCATGAGTTTTGTATGTGACGAGACACCGTAGAAATAAATTGGCGATGCCAGGATAATATGGCCTGACTGCGCCAGGTTATGATAAATCTTCTGCATATCATCTTTCTGTACGCATAGGCCCTTCTCATCACAGGCATGACACCCCAGGCAGGGGGATATCTTATAATCACGGAGGTATATTTCCTGCGTTTGGGCTCCGCTGTCTTTTGCCCCCTTCATGGCTTCAGCCAGCAGTATATCCGTATTCCCGTCTTTCCTGGGACTGCCCCCTATTCCAAGAACGTTCATTGTGATACCTCTTCCATCCGCCTGTCAAGGATTATATACATACTCCGGGTCTACGTTTACAACCACTTCCATATCGCTGAATTTTGCTTTTACTTCTTCCGAAAGGAGTTGCTTGGTACGATATACATCCCTTTTTTTTATATCCTTGTTAAGAACAATATCAAAAACCGCTTTTAATTTACCCCGGGCGCCCACGATTCTCAGCTCATGAAAAGAATGGATACTGTTGTTTTCCTTCACAATGCTATCGATTACCCCGCAAACATTGTCATACAAGGGATGATTCCTGTTAACCGGGTCAACATGGACAACAACGGCGCCTTTTATTCCCTTTGCCACAGACTGCTCTACGGTTTCCGATATCCGATGCATTTCCATGGACTCTGTTTCATCCGATACCTCTACGTGAAGCGAAGACAGTCTCGTTTGTCCGTACGCGTGAAATATAATATCATGTACCCCAACTACCCCCCCTGTTTTTTGAGCGATATTCTTTATTCTTTTAATTACCTCGGGAGAAGGCGCTTCGCCCAACAGGGGGCTTATTGCTTCCCTGCCTATCCTGTATCCTGAATAGATTATTATCAAAGATACAAGAATCCCCGTTATTCCATCTATGCGGAGGAACCCATACCTTGACAGCGCCAGCCCGATTAAGACCAACGCCGTTGCCAGAACGTCGCTCCTGTGATGGATATAATCAGCCATAATGGTTTTTGAATTTATCTTAATGCCGAGCTGTTTTGAAAAGCGCGCCAGCAGTTCCTTGATGAGCACCGCAACCGCAATTATAATCAGCACCCGGATATTTACAGTTCTTATACCGGGCTCTACAATCACCTTCACAGAACTTTTTAATAGTTCAATACCGGTAACAAAAAGAAGCACCGCAATAATAAGCGTAGCCACGGGTTCAAACCTGCCGTGGCCAAACGGATGTTCCTTGTCAGAAGGTTTTTCAGCGGCTTTAAAACCAACCATCACAACAACGGATGTTACTGAATCAAATATTGTATGTACAGCATCGGCTATTAACGCTACGCTTCTAATACTGATACCGATAACCAGTTTAACGATAAATAGTATAATATTAACAATTATACTGGACCACCCCTCAAGCATTCCATAAGAGGACCTGACTTTCGGGTCATCCACGTTCTCGTGGTCTTTTATTGTTTTGGAAACAATCCATTCCGTTATTCTTTTCATTTTTGTTTGATTAACAGCTCTAATATTTTTCTGCAGAATGCCGGCAGGTCATCAGGTGTGCGTGAAGTTATAATATTTTTATCGACCACCACTTCTTCATCCACGTATTTTGCGCCCGCGTATACAACATCATCTTTTACAGCCTTAAAACACGTTATCGTCCTCCCCTTAAGAATACCCGAAGAAACAAGAACGGAAGCCCCGTGGCATATTGACGCAACCAGCTTGCCCGCATCATCCAGGTCTTTTACGAACTTCAATACGGACTCATGCCTCCTGAGGAAATCCGGAGCCCAGCCCCCGGGTACAATCACCCCGTCAACTTCAGCCGGGTTTATATCCTTCACATTGCGCTCAGCTCTTATCGGATACCCGTATTTCCCGTTGTAGGACTTCGAGGACCCCGTACCCGCGACAATGACCTTCACCCCCTCCTCCTTTAACCGTAGCAGGGGATACCATATTTCAAGGTCCTGGTACTGCTGTTCAACAAGAATCACTATCTTCTTTTGTTTTATAGCCATTGGTTAGCTGACCTAAAGACACCGGCCGGTTCAAATCGATTCAACACTCTTTATTTCGGGTATGTCCTGTTTAACCACCTTTTCAATGCCCATCTTAAGCGTCATGGTTGACATGGGACAACCGGAGCAGGCGCCCGTAAGTTTTACCTTGACGATCCCATCGTCCGAAACATCAACAAGCTCAACATTTCCTCCGTCGGCAATAAGACTGCTGCGCACCTTATCCAGCGATTTTTCAACTTTTTCCTTGAGTTCCATGGTTTTCTCTCCTTATTAGATTTTATAAAGCGAAATTGATGCTCAATGCAATTGATGCAGTTAATACGTCATGACTTCGTTTCAAACTTATCTTTGGATGCCCCGCATTCCGGGTACTCCCAGTCATCGGGCAAACTTTCAAAAGGCGTTCCCGGATCCATGCCGCTGTCCGCATCACCCCTTGCAGAGTCATAAACATAACCGCAATCCGAACAAACATAATTCTCCATTAATATTCCCCCCATAAATATTAATATTTACTACAATATAATTATATATTTATTATGGACTGATGTCAAAATATAATTTACTTAACCGGGCTTGACGGCACCCCGGGAGCCCTCGATTATATCACACGGGGGAAATTTAACGCCGCGCTAAACACTAATCCCATTAAAATGGGCAGGATTATCATGAGGACAGTTGTAGGGAATATGATAAAAGAGGAAAAGATAAAAAAGATAATTCATTCACCCACCAACATCGTGAGCATGGAGAACATAGACCAGTACCTCATAAGTTAACGCAGGCTAAAGTCAGTAAAACCCCGTGGGTCACTGACCTTTTCGGGGCCTGCGACTACCAGATGTAATATTTAAGCTAAATATTGAAATTCCTATACAATAAATTACCCCTTAGAACTTCTTCCTATTTCTTCTATTGTATTCTAACTGCCTTGCCGGTTGCTTCCTTAACGGTATCCCCTGAAGTGGCAGTTATTTTGTAGTAGTATATCCCATTTGCCGTTTTATTCCCGGCCCCGTCCAGGCCATCCCAACTCCACTCATTATATCCGGTATTTAATGGTCCTCTACTCTCTGATCTTATAAGCCTTCCTGATATAGTATAGAAGTTTATCTCAACTTCTTCGGCATCGAATCCCAGGTTGAAAACAACCATCGTACTGCCGCTAAACGGGTTGGGGTAGTTCAATACGTTGATTACACCGAAATCCCCTAATACCCCCTCGGGTAATACGCAGTAAACGGAGAAATGCCCCAGTTCCACTTCAACGGTATCATCATCGGAATTTACGGAAGAACCTGTCACAGGCTGCCATTTAGAGGTATCGCTTAACCTGTATATCCTCAATGATGTTTCATTAATATCAGTCTCTTCCCTCCTGTCAGAGTGGAACGGCCGGGGACTATGCAGACTGTCAAACCCTTCTCCTATCCACCATTCATCAAAGGTCTGGAAAATCAGGTAATGTATTTTAAGCTTTACTTTTTTGTCAACCGGGAAGTTTAGGCCTATTTTATTATTATCCGCGTCAAACATTTCAATAAGGCATACAGGCCTCTGCCATTCCTCTGAACCGGATGCCCCTACAAACTTGCCAAACCCCAGTTCGGTCGCGAAGTCTATTGTCGGGTCACCCCATGCAGCATGTTCATTCGCCTCATTTACCATTGATTCCAGTTCGGTCCCTTCAATGCCCGACCAATCAGTAATTCTTATTATCACATCGTCCCGCGTTATAGCACCCGTGGGCACATCCAGCTCAAACAGTGAATAAGGGAGATTAAGGTCTGTTTCCTGTAACCAGAACGCCTTGGTCTTGACTATATTGAATGCCGAATCCATGGGCATAAAACCCTTAACTACAATGCTTTTAGGGCTCATATGCATAAGGATATCTGTAATGGTAATAGTGAATATACCGGGATTATTGAAGGTGATTACCGATTGGGTTGTCGGTACTAAACTTGAAGTACTTATGTTAAAGTTTTCCGGACAGTTATCGCCGCTTGAGCTCGTTATACCAACGCCTATAGACTTATCCCACGCTACGGGGCTGCCTTCCCCATCCCTTAGTTCAATGGTTATGGTTACCTGTTCCGGCGCCGAGAAGTATGTTGTATTAACTGTTAATAACATGGTTACAGGCGCGGGTATGGTCACCACTTCAATAGTCCCCTGTTCAAGCCCCTCTCCCCCCGAAGCAGTTGCAGTTACGGCAACCGTACCCGGTATAAGTGTTGACTGGAGCTGTATGTTTGACTTCCCTGATACGCTTGCGGCAGGATTGGCCCCCACAAGGCTTCCTTCCCCGCTCACCGTAAACGCTATCATAACCCCAGAGACATCCACTATATGGCCATAATCATCCTGGATTTCAGCGATAATCAACTTCTCACTATAGCCGTCAGCGCCAAGATTTAACGAATTCGCAGTACATACTATTACAGAAGAACTCCCCACCACTAGGTAAACGTCCACCGAAGCCTGTGTCAAACCGGAAGAACCTGCATTAACCGCGACCGTGCCCAGGTCCGTCTTGGACCGTAATACTACCTCTGCCACCCCGCCTACTGCGTCTACAGGATTTTCAGTGATAAATTCAGCCTTACTGCCAACACTGAATGCCACGCTATTGGTTGCATTAGTAGCCACGTTGTTACCATCATCACATATCATGACAGTGATAAGGCTCGTACTTGTGCTGTCAGCTACAATACTCGTTGGTAATACAGTACAGATTAACTTCGTGGGGTCTACAACAGGTGTGGTATTTACCTCCACCGTCCCATTGGCCAGGTCTGATGATGTCGCGCTAATCACCGCAGTCCCGTCAGTTATCGTTGACTGCATCATTACCGTAGCATTACCCCCGGAAGCCGCCTTCGCTGTAGTATCAAGCAAACTACCATTTCCTGATACACTGAAAGTTATCGTGTTCACTGCATCGATAATAACTGCATCCATACTGTCACATACCGATGAAGTTACCAGCGACGTTGAAGTACCGTCAGCCTCTATAGTAAGCGGGCTTGCCGTGTTTATCAGTTTCACGGGTTCCGGTACGGTAGTTACCTGCACCGTCCCCCTGCTGAGGTTATTGGACGTTGCCGATACCGTAGCATTGCCTGCCGTTGACGTTGATTTCATTTCAATCGTAACCATGCCTCCGGAAACAACCTTTGAAGTCGCACCTGTAAGCGTACCGTCACCGGATATGCTGAACGTGATCGTATTCGTTGCTTCGGTTACAATAACGTCTCCACTGTCGCATACCCTTGCCGTTACAAGTGAAGTAGCCATACCGTTAGCGAATATGGACGCAGGTTCCGCGGTATTGAGTATCTTCACCGGGTTCTGTGTGGTTTCTATATTAACTGTCCCCTGTGCAAGCCCGTTTGACGTCGACGTGACCGTTGACGTCCCTACAACCGCCGTTGATTTCATCTCTACTGTAGCGATACCTCCCAAAGCCGTATTCACCGTGGGCGCTGTCAGGCTGCCTCCACCGGATATACTGAAAGTTATTTCATTGGTAGCTGCCGTAACCAGGTTATTTCCGCTGTCGCATACTCTCGCCGTTACCAGGCTCGTGGCGCTGCCGTCCGCCCTTATGGA
This sequence comes from Clostridia bacterium, assembly GCA_030618495.1. Classification (GTDB taxonomy): domain Bacteria; phylum UBA6262; class WVXT01; order WVXT01; family JAUXBS01; genus JAUXBS01. Next base: position 232 of record JAUXDE010000050.1, on the reverse strand, counting down.
TACGGGGTCGGCAGTATTAAGTATCTTCTCCGCTCCCGCGGAAAACACGTCCAGTTCAACCGTCCCCTGTGAAAGTACTTCCGAAGTTGCCGTCACAACAGCAGGCCCTGCTATTCCCATTGACTGCATTATGATGGTTGAAACACCGTCTACCATATCCTTAAACGTTGTGCCCAGTAATGTGCCCTGGCCCGTTACAGTAAAAGTTATACCCCCTGTACCGGTCCCTGCC
>JAUXDE010000178.1 GCA_030618495.1 Clostridia bacterium | reverse complement strand
GGTTATCCCCCATTCGGACAAAACCAGTATCAGCAGAGGCACGATACAACGCTGGATAAAACTCTATGAAGAGAGTGGGAACAATCTTGAGTCCCTTTATCCAAGGGGCCGCAATGACCGGGGTAAACAACGAGCCCTGGATGAAGAAACCTGCCTCGGACTTGTCCGCCTGAGGGAAGAGATGCCTGATGTTACCGTTCCGTTTATTATAAAAACAATGAAAAAACGTGACGTTGTTTTGCCGAACACTTATCTTCCCCTTTCAACGGTTTATCGTTTTTTTCATCAACACAACCTTATGAGAAAATGCGCAACGGTTGAAGACAGGAGAAAATATGAAGCAGAAATGCCCAATGACATATGGCAAAGCGATGTTTTGCACGGACCAAAGCTTATTGCAGGAGACAAAAGGCGCAAAACATACCTGATAGCCTTTATTGATGACCATTCCCGGTTGATACCCTATGGTCAATTTTACACATCGGAAAATGTCCAATCATTTATGCATGCCTTTGAGCAAGCATTGTTAAGACGAGGTATGCCCCGTAAATTGTATGTGGATAACGGCAGTGCCTATCGTTCTCAACAGCTTATGCATACGGCAGCATCCCTTGGCATTGCCCTGATTCACGCCAGGCCTTATAAACCTCAGGGGAAAGGAAAAATTGAGAGATTTTTTAAAACACTGCGAAGTCAGTTTTTGCCTGATTTTAGCAAAGATACTCTTCAAGAAATTAACCAGGCTTTTAAAGCCTGGTTATCAGATGAGTACCACTCCCGGAAGCACTCCTCCACCGGCAAATCCCCGCTTGCCCGATTTGTTGATAATATTGAATGCGTCAGATCTGCTCCAGACAACCTTAAGGATCATTTTAGAAAAGTTGCCAGACGCAGGGTCAACAAAGACCGAACCATAGTGCTTGATAAACGCTTGTATGAAGGACCTGTTGAGTTGATTGGAAAACAGGTGGAATTGCTTTTTCATGAAGAAGAAAGGGATCGTGTAGAAATCAGGTATAAGCAGAAATCCTATGGCATTCTCAAACAGGTAGACCTGAATGTTAATTGTCGGGTTAAACGGGACAAAAACAATGATCCGATAATATCCGGAGGCAATTCAATACCGCAAAGCGGCCGAATATGGGAGATAGAATCATGACCTATCGCGCATTTTTTGAACTTCAACGAGAGCCTTTTTGTGCAGACATAGCTCACAAGGAGATACTGGTCACCCCTGCCCTGAAGGGGGTTGAAGATCGGATACATTATGCAATACGCCTTGGGTCAATAGCCTTGATCACAGGAGAGATCGGAAGCGGTAAATCAACAGCATTAAGGTATGTGGCAGGTCTGCTTCATCCTTCGGAATACAGGGTAATTAATGTTACCGCATCTTCGGGTTCCATACTTGAGTTATATCGCCAGATATTGAATGAACTGGGGATTGATATGACCGGGATTTCAAGAGCAGTAATGACAAAACAGATTAAACAGGAAATTCTGGAGCTGGTGCTTGGCAAAAAGATGAAAGCTGTTTTAGTTGTTGATGAAGCCTCACTGCTCAGGCTTGATGTTTTTGCCGAATTGCATACCCTGACCCAGTTTGAAAGTGACTCTAAA
>JAUXDE010000082.1 GCA_030618495.1 Clostridia bacterium | reverse complement strand
CACAACTGCAATTAGCTTATAAGTTAATATAAATTATATTACAATAATACACTAACGTCAAGTTATATTTATGTAAGATTTATATGATATTGTTCATTATTCAATGTTTTAATTGGTTTTAATTTTGAGTGATAATGTTTATATCGTAGTAGATAGTAGTGTAGTGTTACTAAATATATGAAGGGCCGCAGGTCCTGAGCTTGTCGTTGGGCGGGCTTCTAAGAAGCAGTTTTAAGAAAAAAGTAATAGTAATAAAAAACCCCGATTTTATGCCGGGGTTTTTTAATGTCTATATCAAATATGTATGCTTATGTGTATGATTGAAGTACAAGAGCGCTTTATTCTTCAAGCGCTGCTTCTGCTTCCTTTGTGATTTCCTCAAGGACTTCCTTAACCGAGACGATTTTATCACACCGGTAGGCATTGCTTCCTGCAAATGCAAACCCTTCGTCAAAATTACCGTCCTTAGCATTTATCAATGCAAGCGCTATGCAGTAAGGGCTGTCTGCGGGAACACAGGTTCTTATGCAGGTAAAGGGACATTCAAAAGGCATTTTATCGCCTTTTTCAACTGCCTCTAAGAATTTATTCTTGATTGCCCTGCCGGGCAGGCCTACCGGGCTTTTTATCAGTACTATGTCTTCTTCTTTAGCATCGATATAGACCTGCTTGAATGCAGGAGACACATCGCATTCATGCGTACAGACCAACCTGGTTGAAATCTTGACTCCCGCTGCTCCAAGCTTTATGAATTTAGCAAGGTCCTTACCGTCCCAGACTCCCCCGGCTGCAATTATGGGGATTTTTTTGCCGGACATGTCTTCGTAAGGCTTGACAGCCTCGATAACTTTTACAACAATATCCTCAAGAGAATACTTTTCGTATTCTTTTAGCTCTTCGTAACTAAAACCCAGGTGTCCGCCGGCAAGAGGCCCTTCCACGACAATAGCGTCTGGGACGCGGCAATGCCTTTTTGTCCAGGTCTTGCAGATTATCCGTGCGGCTCTATGGGATGATATGATGGGAACCAACGCGGTATCAGAACCCTCAACAAGGTGCGCGGGCAGGTTCATTGGCAGGCCTGCGCCCGCCAGTATGATGTCGGCATTCTGCGAGGCAACCTTAGCCATCTCGGCATGATTGCACAGGGCAATCATGTTGTTTACGCCAATTATCCCCTTAGTCAGTTTTCTTGCGGATTCCAACTCCCTTTTTAAAGCTCTATCGTGCGCCTCGTTGAAATTTGTATTAACGTCAGGTTCTTTCCAGCCGACACCGGCTGTAGAGATGACTCCTATACCGCCGGCGTTTGCTACTGCCGAGGCTAGTTTATGAAGAGATACGGCAACTCCCATTCCACCTTGAATGATGGGTAAGTCTGCAGTGAATTTTCCAATGGTCAGTTTAGGCAGCTTCAATTTAGTTTTTCCCCTTTCAGAAATATATAGTTTATTATTATAGTAAATTTAAATAGAAAAAACAAGTAAAAAAAACGGATGCAAAATAAAAGTTCTCATAATATAATTATTAAAGGAAGGTTATTTATATGAAAAACAGTTTCAGTAACGGTTATTCATTATTCAATATTTTAATTGATTTTAAGTGATAATGTTTATATTATAGTGAAAAAGGGGTCAGACCCCTGCAAATTACTTCCAGCATATGTAAAGATATGTTAGAAGCACCACACTTGAAAGGTGGAAAATGAGGATTCTGATAACCAACGATGACGGTATTCACAGTAAAGGACTGAGGGTTCTTGTGGAGAGCATTTCGGAAATGGGGGATGTTTTTACGGTTGTACCTGAGATGGAGCAGAGCGGCGCATCGCATGCAATGACCCTTAACGAACCGTTAAAGCTTCAACGGCTTGAAAAGAATACGTATATAGTAAACGGAACTCCCACGGACTGCGTTCGCCTCGGGGTGATTCTTGTTATGAAGAAAAAAGTGGACATGGTTATTTCAGGAATAAATGCAGGCGCCAATCTTGGCGACGATACGGGCTACTCGGGTACTGTTGGCGGCGCTATGGAAGGGTGCATGCTGGGGATACCATCGTTCGCGGTTTCACTGGCTCTGAAGGGTAGGGATAACTATGAATCAGCAGGGAGGCTTGCGGTAAAAATCGCGGGAAGACTTAAGAAAAATAAACTGCCAAAGAAAACATATCTTAACGTAAATGTACCCGACCTGCCATACGGAAAGATTAAAGGCACTGCCATCACGTACCAGGGGAAAAGGATATACGGCAAGAAAATACCCGAACTTCGCAATCCCAAGGGCGGTGTTTATTACTGGCTGAGCGCCGAAAGGTCTTCGGGGCGGCTTGACCCGGGAAGCGATATGGAGGCGATTAACAGGAGAAAGGTTTCTGTTACACCGCTTTCCCTGGATTTTACCGATTACGGGACGCTTGATGTTTTAAGAAAATGGAAATTATAGTGTAGCGCTGTCATTAGGTTAAGGATATGGAATTTAAATTAAAGTCTGCTTTTGCGCCAAAAGGCGACCAGCCTGATGCGATAGATAAGCTTACTTCCGGGATTTTTAAGGAAGCCAAACACCAGGTGCTGCTTGGCGTAACCGGCAGCGGCAAGACTTTTACGATGGCAAACGTTATTGCAAATGTGAACAAGCCTACCCTCGTGATTTCGCATAACAAGACTCTCACGGCGCAGCTCTACACAGAGTTTAAGGAATATTTTCCGGAAAACGCGGTGGAGTATTTCGTGAGTTACTACGATTATTACCAGCCTGAGGCTTACATCCCGCAGAAGGATACATACATTGAAAAGGATTCTGCCATCAATGAACAGATTGACAAACTGCGCCTGAAGGCGACGAGTTCGCTCCTGGGCAGGAATGACGTGATCATCGTGGCAAGCGTTTCGTGCATATACGGGCTCGGGTCTCCCGAGGATTATCGCCGGATGGTTGTGGAAGTCAGGGTAGGGCAGGAAATATCAAGGGAGGATATTTTGGGCGGGCTGGTTGACATCCGCTACCTCAGGAACGATACCGTTCTTGACAGGGGAAAATTCCGCGTAAGGGGTGATGTCGTTGAGGTTCATCCCGCTTACTTTGATACGGGTATCCGCATTGAGATGTCAGGCGACAGGGTGGAGAGGATATCGGAGTTTGATATACTGAACGGCAGGGCTACAGCGCAGATGGACAGTGTGGTTATTTCTCCCGCGACTCATTTCGTCGTGCCCGAGGATAAAATGAAAAGCGCAATCAGGTTGATAAAGGCCGAGCTCAAGAAGCGGCTGGCTGAGTTTGAAAAACAAAAGAAGTACCTGGAGGCGCAGAGGCTTGAGCAGAGAACGAATTTTGATATTGAGATGATGCAGGAAATTGGATACTGCCAGGGTATAGAGAATTACTCAAGACACATGTCGGGGCGGAAGCCGGGCCAGAGGCCGTACTGTCTCATTGATTTTTTCAAGGATGATTTTTTGCTTATTATTGACGAGTCGCATGTAACCGTGCCCCAGCTTAACGGCATGTACAACGGTGACCACTCAAGGAAGAAGACCCTGGTTGACTTTGGTTTCAGACTGCCTTCCGCCATGGACAACAGGCCGCTTAAATTTGAAGAGTTTGAAGAGCTTGTTCCCAGGGTGGTGTATGTTTCCGCAACTCCCCGCGAGTACGAACTGAACAAGAGCAAGGTTAACCCTGGAAAGAAGACGGGAAAGGCGCTCTCTCCTGGAGTGGTTGAACAGGTCATAAGGCCTACCGGGCTTGTTGACCCGCTCGTGGAGATTAGGCCGATTAAAGGGCAGGTGGATGACTTAATCGCGGAAATAGAAAAAAGAACGGCAAAGAAGGAAAGAGTACTTGTTACAACGTTGACAAAACGCATGGCTGAAGACCTTTCCGGTTTTCTGACAGACAGGAGACTGAAGGTGAAGTACCTGCATTCAGGAATCAAAACGCTTGAAAGGGTGGATATTCTGAGGGAACTTCGCAAGGGTGAGTTTGACTGCCTTGTGGGTGTCAACCTGCTGCGGGAAGGGCTGGACCTGCCGGAGGTATCGCTGGTTGCTATCCTGGATGCGGACAAGGAAGGGTTCCTGCGCTCGGAAACCTCGCTGATACAGACATGCGGCAGGGCCGCAAGGAACGTTAACGGCATGGTGATAATGTATGCTGACAATATGACAGGCTCAATGAAGAGGGCTATCAGTGAGATGAACAGACGCAGGAAAAAACAGGAGGAGTTTAACCGCAGGCATAATATAGTGCCAAGGTCCATAAAGAAGGATATCAAGGAATACGATGAACTTACGAGCAGGGTAAAGAGAAAGAGTTATGAACTTGTAAGGGAAGTCGGTTACAATTATACTGCCGATAAGAATATTTCACAGATTACCAGAGACCTTAAGAAGCAGATGAAAGAAGCGGCGGATAACCTGGATTTCGAGTTGGCTGCAATACTCAGGGACAGGATATTCGAACTTAAGAGAAAATGAGAAATATATGAATATTGACAGAGTAAGGAATATTATTAAGCTTGCTTTTGAGGAGGACCTCGGGGTAGGGGACGTAACCACTAACCTGTTCGTGGCCCCGGATGAGATGGCGGAGGCCGTGATTACGGTAAAGCAGCGCGGTATCGTTTGCGGCCTTGATGTTGCCGAAGAAGTGTTCATGCTTTCCATGGTGCAGTGCGGGGGCAGGCGCGAAGAGCTTTCATTTGTCAGGAACGTGGAGGACGGGGCTGAAGTCAACGCCGGATGCGCGGTTGCCGAAGTTTCCGGGATTGCCAGGGCAATCCTCATGGGTGAAAGGACTGCCCTTAACTTCATGCAGAGGCTTTCGGGTATTGCAACGCTAACCGGTAAGTACGTGGAGGAAGTTGAAAAAGTTTCCGGTAAAACAGGTATTTTTGATACCAGGAAAACAACACCGGCGCTCAGGTATTTTGAAAAATACGCCGTTAAGTGCGGCGGCGGCAATAATCACAGGATGGGTTTGTGGGACATGGTACTGGTGAAGGATAACCATTTGAAGATGCCGGGTTCTAAAGATATTCTGTCCCGGTTAAAGGAAAAATTGCCTGAAAAGATGCTTGTTGAGGTGGAGGTTAGGGACCTGAATGAACTGAAGGAGACGCTGGATAAGGATGTGGATATAGTTATGCTTGATAACATGAGCATTAGTGAATTGAAGAAGGCGGTCAAGCTGGTAAACGGAAAATGCGCTATTGAGGTTTCAGGCATGGTGGATATTAAGAATATCAGGGAAATTGCGAAACTGGGGGTTGAAAGGATATCGGTCGGCGCGTTGACGCATTCGGTTAAGGCGCTTGATATCAGCCTGGATATAAAAACTAAAATAAAAAAATAAGGATGAAAATATATAAATTTAAAGAAATAGGTTCAACGCAGGATAAGGCAAGAGAACTTGCCGGGCGGAATGCCCCGGAAGGGATTGTTGTGGTTGCGGACAGCCAGAGCGGCGGGAAGGGCCGTTTCGGAAGGGAGTGGCTTTCACCAAAAGGCGGACTTTGGTTTTCAATGCTCATTTACCCGGATATTTCCCCGGCGGACGCGCCGAAGCTGACCATGCTTGCGGGCGTAGCCGTGGTTGATGCGATTAAAATATTTTGCGGTGTTAAACTGGGAATAAAATGGCCTAACGATATTGTTTTCATAGGCAAAAAGGATGACTGTAAGAAAGTCAGCGGGATACTGACCGAGGCAAGTTTCAAAAAAAGAAAAGTTGATCATGTAATAATAGGTGTAGGTATTAATGTGAACAATACGGTTGATAAGAAAGAGATTCCGGCGGCTTCACTCTTGGGGATTACGGGCAGGATGATTTCCGTTGAAAGTCTTTTAAGGGAAATATTGAGACAGTTTGAGAACTATTATCATGTTTTCACCGAAAGCGGTATCGGCCCCGTATGGGAAAAGTGCAGGGAGCTGTCGGTGATGACAGGCAAAAGGGTTATCATTGAACGTGATGAAGGAAAAGTCGAGGGGGTGGTTACCGGTATTCGTGAGGACGGCGCTTTGGAAATGGAATCAAACGGAAAGAGAATAACGGTTCTTGCCGGTGATATAAAAGTGCTTAGCTCTGTGACATAAATTACCGCTATTTTTGAGGCTATAAGGAGAAAGATTATGATTACAGAAACGGAAATTGTTGTCAGGTTGTTGTTGTCCGCTGTTTTCGGGGGTATTATCGGGCTTGAAAGGGAGATAAGGTCCAGGTCGGCAGGACTGAGGACTCACGCGCTCGTCGGCCTGGGTTCTACGATGTTTATGATTGTATCACAGTACATGTGGTTCATATACGGCAGTAAGGCTGACGTTGACCCTTCCAGGATAGCCGCGCAGATAATTACGGGTATTGGCTTCATCGGTGCGGGAACCATTATGAAGTCCAGGTTTACGATGAAGGGTTTGACGACGGCTGCAAGTGTCTGGACCGTGGCGAGTATCGGTATGGCTGTCGGCGCCGGTTTGTATAAAATAGGTTTTGCGGCTACGGCAGTGGCAATTTTAATTTTAACCCTGCTTGAGAAAGTCGAGCCGCTGTTAAACAGGAACTGGTATAATAATATATCAATATCGGCGGTTGAGAAGGACGCATTGATAGGAACGATAAAATCAATTATCAATGAAGTAAAAGGCGAAATAAAGAGTTTCAGCCTGGAAAAAGACAAGGAAAAAGGCACCCTGGAGATATTTGCCACCGTTAAGTTTAAAAAGAAAAACGTGAGCGAAGATATTACGAAAAAACTTGCCGATGTTGACGGTGTCAGGAAAGTGAAGTGTGAATGACAAAAACAATAATACTTGCTTCGGCGTCCGTTAGAAGGAAAAAGATTTTAGAAGACCTGGGCCTTGAATTTAAGGTCATAAGAAGCGATGTGGAAGAAAGAATAGACAAAAGTCTTAAGCCTGAGGTGATAGTTAAGAACCTTGCTTTGAATAAGGCGGAGGACGTGACAGGGAAGATTTTAGCGCAGGGGCTTTGCGGTGAGGCCCTCGTTGTCGGAGCCGATACCATAGTGGTCGCTGGTTTAGAGGATGACCACCCCATGAAGATTGTAGGAAAACCCGGGACGCCCGAAGACGCGCGGAACATGTTGAAAACCTTAAGCGGTACGACGCATCATGTGTTTACGGGCATTGGGGTAGTTGATACTGTGAGCGGCAAAAAGCTTACCGGGTTTGAGATGAGCGTTGTCAGGATGAAAAAATTATCCGACCAGGAGATTGAATCAGCATCATCCAGGCATCTCGATAAGGCGGGAGCGTACGGTATACAGGAAAAAGACGACGCTTTCGTCACGCTTATAAGCGGGCCTTATGATAATGTGGTAGGACTGCCCGTGGAAAGATTAAGGCAGATGCTTGCTGAATTAGGGGTGTCCATTTAGCTATAAGCGAGTCTATCATGAACAAGCAAAATAAAGAATTTCGTAATCAAGGTACTATCAATAAGTCATACGGGAAAAAAATCCGGAAAATAAAATATTATCATATTTTACTTGTTACTATTGCCTGTCTCGCGGTATATTCAAATTCCCTTAAGAATGCTTTTGTTTATGATGATGTAACGATTATAGTAGAGAATAACCTGATAAGAAGTCTAAAGAATATCCCATTATTATTCACCAGGCCTGTTATCAGCAGTACTCAAAGAATGGGCAAGGGATACAGGCCTCTTACGGTGGCTTCTTTTGCTGTTAATTATTGGCTCGGTGGGCTTAATGTGACCGGGTATCATATAGTTGGTATATTTTTTCACAGTGTGAATTCAATACTGGTTTATTTGCTAATAATTATGTTGTTTAGAATTGATAAAGGTAATGAAGATGCGCCGGGAAACATGGAATATAGAATTGCTTTTTTTGTTTCCCTGTTATTTGCAGTACATCCAATAAATTCAGAAGCTGTTAATTATATCTGGCAGAGATCTGTGCTTATGGCAACGTGTTTCTATTTGTCGGGCATAATACTATTTGTCAGGTATGTGACAGAAAAGAGGTTTCACATATATTTATTTTCAATACTTTTTCTTATTCTATCACTTATGAGCAAGGAAATTGCAGTAACATTTCCTGTAATGATAATGCTTATAGATTGGTATTTAATCTCCGGTTTTAAAAAAGACATCTTTTTGAAAAATGTGAAGAAATATCATTTTTCATA
>JAUXDE010000159.1 GCA_030618495.1 Clostridia bacterium | reverse complement strand
GTATCAAGCCTGTTGAGCGCGGAAGAAAAGAAAAAAATGAAACTTGAGCCGCTTACGGATATGGTTTCCCATATGAGCGAGGAAAAAAGGATTTTTAATCTCGCCTGCAGCCGCGCGTCTAAAAAATTATACCTGAGCTTTGCCGAGGGCGGAGAAGGCGCAGAAGAGTTCAGGCGCTCCGGGTACGTGGACGAACTTATCGGTTCCGGCGGGGTATATGAGTTCCTGGATATGCCTTCAGTGCTCGGTGTCGTGGAGAACGGCGATATGCTGACTGTGGACGACGTGGCGGACGCCTGGGTAAGAACGGGCGATGCCGGGCTTGAGTCCGTATTGAAGAAAAACTACGAAGATAAGTACGAAGCGTTAAAAAGGTTGAAGGCGCGCTATTCCGCCGGGGATTTGTGCGACAGGGTAAAAATCCCGTCCGGGTTCAGGTTCTCGGCAAGTAAACTGGAACAGTACGGCAAGTGTCCGGCAGGATTCTTCTTCTCGTCATTTGTTCATATCTGGTTTCCCCAGAAGCCCCAGATGGTTTTCGGTTCCATGATTCACGGGCTCCTCGCGGGATTCCATGAAAAGTATAATAAGAAGGAACTGCTGGAAGACAGTAAAGCCGGGGAGTACCTGAAGAAAGAGATAGAAAGAGAATTCTCGGACATAGGGGTGTTTGACACCGTTTTTGAAAAAGAGGTTTACAGGAATCTCGCGGAAAGGGTTTTGCTGAGGTACCTTGCCGTCTCTATAGCGGGCAAGGAAGGATTTAACGTGGAGGCATGTGAAAAGAAATTTAAATGGATAAATAAAGATGCCGTTTTTAGCGGAAGGATTGACAGGCTTGATAAACTTGATAACGGCGCGTATGAGGTTATTGATTATAAAACGGGTAAAAGCGCGGCAATGGGATTCAAGTTATGCAGGCAGATGAGGGATGGTGAGAATTTCCAGCTTCCCATTTATTACTTCGCGGCAAAGGAAAGCTTAAAGAAGAATGTCGGCAAACTCTCCATATACTGGCTCCGAAAGGACATGGAGAAGGATAAGGCAAGAATAAAGGCGGAGGTGGAAATTGGAGAGAAATATACGTTCAAAGAAGACATATACAGCGATGCCGCGCTTGAAAAAGCCAGGGAGCGTATAGAAGAGACGGTTAAAAGTATTCTTGAAGGCAATTACCCTCAGGGAGTAGAGAAAACGTGGGAATGCAGAAGATGTGATTTCAAACTCCTCTGCGATGAAAAAAACGAAGAAAATGAAGAAGATAACTGAAGAACAGAAAAAAGCGATAGAAACCATTAAGGGTACTGTCTGCGTGAAAGCCGGCGCGGGAACGGGAAAAACCACCGTTCTTGTTGAAAGGTTCCTTAAAATATATTCACAGTTGAAAAAAGAGGGGAAGGATGACGATAAAGCCATAGAAAGCATTCTTGCCGTCACCTTTACGAACAAGGCGGCCCGGGAGATGAAAAACCGGATTGAAGATGAATTCAGCAGAATATCCCCCGACAGCTCCGGTGTCATTTTGAACAAATTATGGGTTTCAACAATAGACTCGTTCTGCAGCAGGCTCTTAAGGGAAAACGCTCTTGAACTCGGAATTGACCCCGAGTTCCGCATCCTGGACGAAGTTGAGAACAAGCTGTTCTTTATGAAGGCAAGTAAAAGAATATTTAATCATAAGGGCCTTCCCGGGGTAATAATAGATAAAAGCATAGACAGTTTCATAGACGATGTGTACGGTTATATAATCCAGTTAAGGAATAACGCCGTTTCAGCAAGGGATTTTATCTTACTGCAGAAGAAAATAAGCGAAGAAGACAGGAACCTGGGAGGGCTTATCGGCAGGATATACTCTCTTTATGAACAGGAAATGAGAGATAAAAACCTGTTTAGTTTCCAGGGGCTTTTACTGGAAACGCTCATGATGCTGACGGAGAACAACCCGGTAAAAGACAGGTATAGCAGGCAGTTTGAGTACGTGCTCGTTGACGAGTACCAGGATACCACCCCGCTTCAGCACAAACTGTTAAGAATGTTCTCGGATAACTTTTTTGTCGTGGGCGACGTGAAGCAGTCCATATATGCCTTCAGGGGAGCCAGGCCGGAAAACATGAAGAATATTGAGAATGAAAACAGTGTTTCTATTTCGCTGACAGAGAACTTCCGCTCTTATGACCAAATACTAAAAGTAGTTAACAAGGCGCCCGGGGAACACATGCCGGACTATGAACCCATAAATTCAAATAAGAAGAGTAAGGGGTCCTGCTGTGAAATATTCCTGGGGGAAACCAGGGAAGATGAAGCGGAGTTTATCGCAAGGAGAATCCTTGAACTTCACCGGGAAAAAAAGATTAGTAAATTAAACGATATAGCGATATTGTTAAGGAGTGTAGTAACCCCTGTATCAATCTACGAAAACGCCCTCCGCAGGCGAGGTATTCCCTTTGTTACCAGCGGCGGGAGCGGTTATTTCAACAGGCCCGAAATCAAGGACATTCTCGCCTATCTTTGCGTAATTAACAATCCCTTCGATGACCTGTCGCTGGTAAGGGCGCTTCGTTCGCCCATTTACAGGATAAAAAATTCGGTACTTGCCCAACTGGCAGAGTCTAACGTGGAAGAGGAAACCGATGATGAGGAAAAAAGGGTTTACAGGAAACACCTCCCGCTCTACGATGCCCTTTCAAGGTTTACAGAGAAGGATTTAAGC
>JAUXDE010000084.1 GCA_030618495.1 Clostridia bacterium | reverse complement strand
ACCGCCTTCATGAAGATTGTAGAAAAAAGGAGCCGGGAAGTAAAGGAAAAAATCAGGGAAACTGCAGGAACAGAGGGATTTGAAACGAGAGTAACAATGATTCAGGAAATGGTGCCAGTGGTATTGGAGTATGTGAAAGAGTTGTTAATAGACGATGTCAATCGTCTTGCCGGCAGAAGATATAGCCGTGGAGAAGGACTGGACGGGGTATCGAGATGGGGCAAGCAACAAGGTTCAATATGCCTGCAGGGAAAGAGAATACCGTTGACGGTGCCGAGGGTTCGGGATACCGTCTCCGACAAGGAAATATCTCTTGATACCTATAAGAGCCTGCAGGACCGCAACATGGGCGATGAGAAACTAATGAAAAGGCTCCTCAGTGGTTTATCGTGCAGGAATTACGAGGAATGCGCGGACACAGTACCAGGGGCATTTGGATTACGGCCATCTACCGTATCAAAACGTCTTAAGAGAGCGAGCTCTAAAAAACTGCGTGAACTTATGGAACGGCGGCTTGAGGGACATGATATAGTAGCGATGTTTGTGGACGGCAAGACGTTTGCTGATGACGAAATAGTAATAGCCCTCGGTGTAACCATGGAAGGAAAAAAAGTATTTCTCGGTATGGTACAGACGGGTACGGAAAACGAACGGGTAATAAACCAGTTCTTTGACGGCATAAAAGACCGAGGATTGGATTACAGTAACGGAATACTGTTTATAATCGACGGAGCCAAAGGATTGACAGCGGCAATCCGCAAGAGCTTCGGGGCGCATGCTGAAATACACCGATGTCAGTGGCATAAGCGGGAAAACGTGGTAAGCTATCTGCCCAAGGGAAAGCAAGGGGAATACCGGAAGAGGATGCAAAAAGCATACGAGCAACCGACATACGAAGAAGCGAAGAAAGAATTTAAAGTAATACGGTCGGACCTAAAGCCCATAAATGAATCGGCCGTAAGGAGTATCGACGAAGGATTTGAGGATACTCTTACCCTTCATCGGCTGGGCCTGTTTACCAAGCTGGGTATCAGCCTTAAAACCACGAACTGTATAGAATCAGTTATGAGCCAGGTTGAACGTAAAACCGTTAGGGTAAGTCACTGGAAAAACAGCAACCAAAAAATGCGGTGGGTCGGCACTTCCTTGCTTGAGATAGAATCAAGGCTAAGAATAATACAGGGACACCGGCATCTACCGCTATTGCGGGAAGCGCTAAAAAATCTGGTTAACCAGAGGTTGGGGAAGCAGGAAGTGGCATGATGAAACACGGGGCCGCTTTGGGAATTTCAACTAAGAAATAGATTGACTCGTTATTTTTTAGCATATTTCAAACACTAAACCCTTAGTTTATAAAGCAATTATCCGGTTTTAACGTTATCGAATTTTTCTCTTCCTTTAATATTTTCAGTAATACTCCGGTTTCTTGTGAAAATCTATCATTCTTGTCTTATAACAAATATACCATAAAATGTGGATTTGTCAAGGGTTTTTTGTTCTTTTTTTTTTTTTGAATATTGTCGTCAATATCCGGGTTAAATTGGCAGTAAAATCACAAATCGAGCTTTAGCAGATAAAAGTTGTATTTCTATCAGATTTAAAAAACAATTCAACCTGATATTTTTTTGATTTTTAACATAATAAACTGATTTTGTTACAATATTATTATATATATATACAATAAATAAAGAAGTAATCATGCCTGAATCGCAAAAATCAAGGTCATTAAAGAAACAACAGAAAAAGTTGATCAATTCCATCCTCCCTCTGGACAAAATCCTCCGCGCCACTGTCAGCACCTATTATCTGACCTGGGGGAAACAAAACTACTGTTGCCATAAAAGCAATAAAAGCAAAAGAAAGCATGGGCATTATTCCTACCTCTCCGCAAAAGAAGAAGGAAAAATGAGAATGTTCCTGATACCTGAGGAATTACTAAAAGAAGTAAGAAAAGTGGTCAAATATTATGACCGGTTATGGGAGACCATCAAGGAACTTTGCAAAATAAATCGTCAACTGCTCTGGAAGAAAAAGAAGAAATGAGGCGCTCATATGATAAGCCTTGTAGCCAAACAACCAAATGTCCTGAAAAGGTTCTTAAAAAAAACTTTGAGTCTCTCTTTACAAAACCCGCCTTCATCAGTTTCTGTATCTATTTTCAGGGTCTGTTCATTGAACTGAAAAGAACCAATATGCAGTCAATTACTTTTAAAGCCCCTCAAGCCTGTTATGAGAATATCCAGTATTCCATTACATTTTACATGTAGCCCTGGAACTCCATTTATTTGATGCACTAAAAAACGCTAAATATACTCAATACTTCGATTTTTTGGCGTTTATCATAGTATTTTCTAGTTTTTTTCTCCTGCAATCCATGCACATCTTAAATGATTCTTCCGTCACAGATGTCTTTCCCTTCAAGGAATCTAGCTGCGGCACAGGCGCATAATACTTACCGCATGTCTCACATTTCCTTAATTTAACCTTTGTATTCCACTTGTCAATCGTTCTGATGTCGCCAACATCCTCAATTTTAATCGCTCCGGTAGGACAAATAGAAGCGCATGCCCCGCAGCCGATACAGACATCAGAATTATCATTATAAGGAGTTGCCACATCCCTTATCGTCCCCCGGTTTATTGAACCTATGGCGGTTATTCCCATCTTTTCTTCACAGACGCGGACACACAAACCGCAAAGTATGCATTTATCGTTTTTCTTCTTAAACCTTATTTCCTTAATACCCAGCTCTTCTGCCAAATCCTTTATTTCCTTTACTTCCGGGCAGCGCGCTAAAAGCAGTTCTACAACTAACTTTCGAATCTTTATCACCTTCTCATTATTGGTATTAACTTCGATATTCTCCTGGACGGGATAATTGCAGGCGGTAACCATCTTCGGCCAGCCCTTTCTTACAACCTCTACCAGGCATACCCTGCAGGCGCCGTAAGCAACCACTGCTTCATGATAGCAAAGAGTGGGTATCCGGATACCCATTTGTTCTGCTGCCTGGAGTATGGTTAACCCCTCTTCTACGCTGACTTTTTTGCCGTTAATAGTTAGATTAATCATTTCTTATTCTATTTTTACCGCTCCAAATCTACAAACCTCGAAACACTGCCTGCATTTTATGCATTCAGCCTGATTGATAACATGGACTTTCTTGGGTTCGCCGCTAATTGCCTTTGCCGGGCATTTTTTTCGGCATAACCCGCAGCCGTTACATTTTTCTTCGATTATGCTGTACAGTACCAGTTCCTTGCAGACACCCGCGGGGCACTTTTTGTCCCGGATATGACTTTCATATTCCTCCGGAAAGTAGCGCAAAGTGCTCATGACCGGGTTGGCAGCCGTAGTCCCAAGCGCGCATAAAGCCCCTTCGGAAAGCACCTCGGACAGTTCTTTAAGCAAACCAATGTCTTCTTCCTTTCCCCTGCCTTCCGTGATACCGGCCAATATATTGTACATGTTTTCCAGTCCTTCCCGGCAGGGGACGCACTTGCCGCAGGACTCTTCCCTTAAAAAATCAACAAAATACTTAGCCACGTCAACCATGCAGTTATCTTCATCCATAATAATCATCCCGCCGGACCCCATCATTGACCCCGCTTCGGCCAGGCGTTCGAAATCCACAGGCAAATCAATTAACTCCTCGGGAATACACCCCCCCGACGGCCCTCCTGTCTGGACCGCTTTGAATTTCTTACCCCCCGGAATACCGCCGCCTATATCATAGATAATCTCTCTTAAGGTCATCCCCATCGGCACCTCTACCAGCCCGGTATTCTTTATTTTCCCTACTAAAGAAAATATCTTTGTCCCCTTGCTCTTTTGGGTGCCTATCTTTGCGTACCAGCCAGCGCCCCTGCTGATAATCATGGGAACATTAGCCCATGTTTCAACATTGTTCAGGTTTGTCGGCTTGTCCCGCAGACCGCTTTCTATGGTATGAACGTACTTCGCCCTCGGCTCACCGACGCGCCCCTCAATGGACGCCATCAAAGCCGTAGATTCACCGCAGACAAAAGCGCCGCCTCCACGGGTTATTTTTACCCTGAAATTGAAATCCGAACCCAGTATGTTTTTGCCAAGCAGGCCGTAACCCTCAGCCTGGCTAATAGCTTTCTCAAGGTTTTTTAACGCTAAAGGGTACTCCGCGCGAATATAAACATACCCCTCGGAAGAACCTATGGCATACGCTCCGATAATCATTCCTTCCAGCACGCTGTGAGGATTCCCCTCAAGCAAACTCCTGTCCATATACGCGCCCGGGTCGCCTTCGTCAGCGTTACAGATGACATATCTCACGTCCCCCTCCGCCTGGCGGCAAAATCCCCACTTCTTCCCGGTAGGGAAACCTCCGCCTCCCCTGCCCCTCAGTCCCGATTTTTTTACTTCTTCAATCACCTCTTCGGGTTTCATTTTAAACAGCACTTTACCCAAAGCCTCGTACCCGCCGATTCCAATATAATCATCAATACTTGTCGGGTCAATTAATACGTTATTTCCAAAAATAATGCGGCTTTGTTTTTTATAAAACGGTATGTCCTTCTCGTAAGGAATCTTCTTTCCTGTTTCAGTGTCAGAGTAAAGCAGTTTCTCTATAACCTTGCCTTTAACAATCGTCTCCGAGATGATTTCCGGCACATCTTCAGCTTTTAATTTTTGATAAAATATTCCCTCAGGTTGAATGAGGGCAACGGGCTCGACCTCACAAAACCCATGACAACCGGTAACTTTAAGTTCCACCTGCTTCCCCATGTCTTGTTTTTTTATTTCATCTTTGAACTTTTCAATAACTTTTTCTGAACCGCTTGTTTGACCGCATGTTCCCGAAGAAACTATTATGCAATGTTTCTTTTTATCTTTTTTTTTCAATATTGATTCTTTTAGATTTTCTAAATCAGTCCTGTTTTTTAATTTCTTAATCATAAGCTTTAAGGATTTTGTCAACCTTGGCTGAAGTCATTTGGCCATAGTAATCATTGTTAATCATTACCAACGGCCCCAGGGCGCAAGCGCCGAGACAATTCACCCTCTCCAAAGTAAACTTAAGGTCGCCGGTCGTCTCACCGGCGCGTATCCCTATTTTCCTTTCAATTTCTTCAAGTATCTGCGGAGCCCCGCGCACGTGACAGGCGGTTCCGAGACATACCTTAATCAGGTGCCGGCCCCGCGGAGTCAGGCTGAACACCTTGTAAAATGTCGCTATACCGTATATTTTACTCAAGGGGATACTCATCTTTTTGGACACCTGCTCCAAAGCTTCACGCGGCAAGTAATTGTATTCCGACTGGATGTCCTGCAGAATTGACATTATTGCAGACTGTTCTTTTCCGTATTTTTTTATTATTCCATCAACTTTATCAGTATTCATTTACCGGCCTTCTTTTTCTTCTCTTCAAGGACGACCAGGTAGTCAGTAGCAGCTTTCCCCCTCTTTTCATCCACAATTTCATCAATGGATTTGTACTGAATTGCGTGTGTCGGGCAGGCATTAACGCAGGCAGGCTCTTCGCCTTTTTTAGTTCTTTCTATACACAGGTCGCATTTTATCGCGACCTTTCCTTCTTTGTTCATTTTAAGAACCCCGAAGGGACAAACCAGGACACACAGCTTGCATCCGATACATAACTTATCTTCCACCAACACAGGTTCTTCAACACCCATTTTTTTCATAGCTTTTGTCGGACACACTGCCACGCACGGAGCATCTTCGCAATGCCTGCATTGCATTGGCATTGATATGTCACCTAAAGCTTCAACGCTAACCCTGGATTGAGGCAGTGGCGTCTCTTTTATTGTTTTAAGCAAATCCTTGAAATTAGAATGCTCAACAGCGCATTCCAACTCACATGATTTACAACCAAGACACTTTTCTATATCAATATAAATAATACCCTTCATCCTGGAACCTCCGATTAAAACTAATTTTAATAATGCCGGAATGCTTATTGAAAGGCGTGGGCCGGATTTGAACCGGCGAATGGCGGTTTTGCAGACCGATCCCTTAGCCACTTGGGTACCACGCCGTAATAGCCCCCTGGAAAAAGCGGATGATGGGGATCGAACCCACGCTCTACTGCTTGGCAAGCAGTCGTTTTACCACTAAACTACATCCGCATATCATGAAATCCTATTATACAAAATGATAAAGATATTTCAATCAAAAAAATAAATGGCATGAGAATCTTAAGGAAGCAATAACAAATAATGATTTTTTTCTACTTGAATTATGCTATCATATTTTATATAAATATATAGTATTATTGAAAGGTCACTCCGATAGTGTGGTTAGTCTAGTCTTAGTGACACAACTGTAAAGGTTATTAACCATGAGAAAATACATTACCATAATACTACAATGGAAAGGCCCTTATGAACAGGTAAGCCGAATAACGGAACATGAATGCCTGTTCATGGTGATTGCCGCAAAAAAAGGGACTAGAAACAACTGGATTCCTTCCAGCTATGAACTGATTGATATCGGTCAGTCCACGGGACCTTCTGATGAATCATTGTACCCTTTTGAACTCAGGAAGAGCTGTTGGGAAAGGAACAAACCTAAGGACAGTATCCTTATATACAAGGTTGCAGAAGTGCCAGTCAATGATTTTGACGAAACAGACCGCAGGATTATGGAAAGCTACCTGCGGAAATACCATGAACCGCTTGTTTGCGGAACCGGGGATGTTTTGCAGTATGATAATAGAAATACGGTAAATATTTTAAATTCAGGTAAGTATAAGCCTCTTTACGACAAATACATTATTCCTCCGGAATGAACATTTCCTTCTGTTCTTTGGAGGCGTTTCCCATAATACTCCTCATCCTGCTCCTCACCTCCGGTTGCCTTAAAATCAGCCAACCTGCGATAACCACCCCCATGACACCGGCGATTATCAGCCATTTTAAATAATTCCCTTTTGCCTTTTCTGATTCCGGTACTTCATCATCGACCATACCCGCAACTTTACTTATTTTTTCTTCTTGTCTTTTCTTTTCTTCCTCTTGTTCCTCTATTTTGAATTCCACTTCCCTTTTTATCGTGATTTTCCCATTTTTTTCCAGTTCACGCGCAATCTTTATGATTTTACGCTGCGCTTCATCTATTACATTTTGTTTTACCGGCTTGCCTAAATCCAGTTCCTGCCTTATCATCGCCGCTGTCCCTTCAGGCAACCTGTCAACAATCCTCTTGGTTGTTTCATTATTCGCGCCCTTAAGAGCAACAGCCATCGTTGGCAGGGGAACTTTCCTCATGAGCATACGCAGGGAACTATCATCAACCAGTGAAATGTTTTCAAAACCGACAAGGGACTTTCTCATCTTCACGGCAAGTTCCGGATCCTTTTCATGAAGAAAACCCAGTATCTCCTCTTTCGTGCTATTGTCAGCCTCATCAAGTATTTCCACAAGATGTTCAATGCCGCCGATCACAAAATCAATTTTTTCCTTGATATCCTCTTCCAGTTTTCTTGCCACTGCAGGCATTACCGGCCTCGGGGTAATGAGACTTTTTGCTGCCTCAACCTTCAAGTCATGAGAGAAATAATACATCACCCTGTTGGCAAGACTCGGAGTTAAATAGGAAAGCACCGCGGTAATGTTTTCAAGGGAATCCGACTGTATTAGATAGGAAAGCTGCCTTGCATTACTATCATCAATAAAACCAAAAAACTGCGACTTTTCCTGCCCTGCTCTGCTCTCTGCGCCTTCAACTCCTTCTTCGCCTTCAACTCCTTCTTCACCCTCTTCACCCTCTTCGCCTTCTTCATCCTCTCCGGCTGCTACTGCTGCTCTAGTAATTGAGCAACTACATAATACTTGGCTATCAGGCGATATTATCCTAATATTTTCTCTTTCAATATCAGAAGCATGTACCGCATGGTTAAGTCTTAACTCTGTAACGTCAACA
>JAUXDE010000087.1 GCA_030618495.1 Clostridia bacterium | reverse complement strand
GATCGAGGGCGCCATCACCGTCGATGTCGGCATGGACCGCGACGCGGCCGTGACAACGGCCAGTCACGGTGAGCTCGCGCAACGTGTAGGCTGCGTGTCCCGTGACGGTGGCGGTAACCAGGACACCGCCCGTCGTGGGTGCGCCAGCGAGCTCGAGGCCGGGCGCCTCGAGCTCGTCGAGTAGAAGCCCTACCGAGACAAAATCCCGGAAACGAAGGCCCGTTGCGACCTCGGCAGCCTCGGCGGGCACGGCTTTTCCCATGGCGGGAAGGAGCTCGCTAACGGGCATGGTGGAGAAGAAGGCACTGCAGGGGTGAAACTCGGTGCTGCCGTCAGAGCCGCGGCTCGTCACCTCGACCACGCGGCCCTGATGGACGCGAATCCCCGTGACCTTGCGCCCAAGGCGGATTTCACCGCCCCGGTCGCTGACGGTGTCGGCTACGGCCTTCCATAGCTGGCCCGGTCCGAACTTGGGGTAGAGGAAGGAGTTGATGAGGCTCGTCTCGATGTCCTTCTGACGGATGTCGTCCCCTTTGCCCGGCAGCAGGCACTTCACCCACGTTTCTCGGGTTCATGAAATATTCCATTACTTTCTCATTGTATTGCGGCATAATGCGCTCCTTTCCTGCGTGTTGTTAATAGTGTCTAATCCTTATTATATATTGGTGATATCTTTCTTAACTTCTCCACTATCGGAGGTAAAACTTCTATAAGATAATTGACGTCCTCATCCGTATTATCAATACCGAGTGAAAACAACAGTGAACCGTGAGCTTCTTCGTGCTTCAGTCCTATCGCCAGGTGAACGTGAGACGCCTTAAGCGCCTTTGAAGTGCATGCGGAACCGCTTGAGAGGGCAATACCCTGCATGTTTAAAAGCATCAGCATCGATTCCCCTTCTATGTACTTTACCGATACGTTAAGAACCCCCGGCAGCCTCCTGTCGGGATGACCGTTAAGAATCACTTCCGGCACGGAATCTAAGATACCTTTCTGGAGTTTATCTCTTAAGTTCTTTAAATACACTGCCCTTTTATCCATCTCCTTTACGGCAATCTCCGCCGCTTTACCCATCCCAATCACTGCGGAAACATTTTCAGTGCCTGCCCTTCTACCCCCCTCCTGCACACCCCCGTCTATCAACGGCATGAGCCTCGTACCCTTCCTAAGGTACAGGGCGCCCGTCCCCTTAGGTCCGTAGAACTGGTTTCCCGCCAGTGTCAGCAGGTCAACGCCAAGCTCATTAACGTCCGTCTTTATCGTTCCCGCCGTTTGTACGGCATCCGTATGAAAAATAATATTCTTGTCCTTCAGTATTTTACCGATTTCTGCAATCGGCTCGATTACGCCTATCACTCCGTTTGCGTGCATTATTGATACAAGTATGGTCTTATCGGTTATTGCTTTCTCCACTTCCTTCGGGTCTACGATACCGTACTTGTCCACCGGCGCCTGCGTAACCTCAAATCCCATCCTGCCAAGCGCTTTGGCTGAATTAATGACTGAGAAATGTTCGATAGCGGAAATTATAATATGATTGCCCTTCGTTTTATTAGCGAGGGCAGCGCCCTTTACGGCAAGGTTGTTGGATTCACTGCCGCATGAAGTGAATATCACCTCATCAGGATTTGAACCTATCATCGATGCGATAGCGGACCGCGCCCCTTCTATTGCCTCCCTGGGCTTTTCACCGTAACCGTGCTGACTCAAGGGATTGCCGAACTCCTCTTTAAGGTACAACTGCATCTCCCGGAGAGCTTCGGGAAGAACCGGTGTTGCCGCATTATGGTCAAAATACACGCGTTTCATTGTTAATTTACCATTCCCCTTCTTTACCCGACTAAACTTTATTCTAATTATATATTATAAATATATAGAATTATTCTGTCAAACATATTCTTAGCTTTTACTGCCATCGACACCAACAACAATTTTCTTCAGGGTAATCCTCTTGCCGGATTCGTCAAGCGCCTCTTCTACCGCCTTGTACATCCCGCTACAACACGGCACTTCCATTACCGCAACGGTTATTGTATTTAAATCATTGTAGTCTATTATCGCCCTTATCTTTTTCTTGTATTCCTCTAAATCATCAAGTTTGGGACAGCCGATAACAAGTATTTTTCCCTTGAGCAATTGATTGTGGAAATTCGGGCTGGCAAACCCCACGCAATCGGCCGCAATCAATAGATCAGCATCCTGAAAGAAAGATGCGCCGGGCGATAACAATTTCAACTGAACAGGCCACTGCTGCAGTTGCGAAACAATCTCTCCCTTATTGCATGTTCCGGACGTTTCTTCCTTTTTTAATTCCCTTTCCATCGTTCCCGGACAGCCGCAGGCT
The DNA here is from genome assembly GCA_030618495.1 of Clostridia bacterium. Lineage (GTDB taxonomy): Bacteria > UBA6262 > WVXT01 > WVXT01 > JAUXBS01 > JAUXBS01. The sequence goes on along the minus strand of JAUXDE010000087.1, from coordinate 5,159 downwards.
AAATCAGGTTTCATTTTATCTTCATCCTTCCTCTTTTCCATCGGGTTTTCTTTTAGCTTCTCCCTGCCTATTTCCTTTAAATGCTTATTGGTGGATTTAAAATCAAACTCCTTCACATCCTTCTCCACAACCCTGATCGCATCCTCGGGGCAATGTCCAAGACAATCGCCGAGCCCGTCGCAGTAGACCTCGCTTGCAAGCTTCGCCTTCCCGTCCACTATCTTAAGCGCTCCCTCGTGGCAGTTGGGTATGCACAACCCGCAGCCATTACACTTCTCCTCATCTATTTCCACAATTTTCCTCTTCAATTCAATCCTCCTTCTTGCCTCCTCCTTTTAATTCCTTCCACTTAAGGTAACCTATACAGTCTCTTGCCGCAGGGCACCAGTCAACACAGGAGGGCATCTTTTTCCTGTACACGTATTTGGCGCACTTATAACACCTTACCCTCACTTCGTTGGAAAATATTTCCACCTCATACCCGCAGTGAGGGCATTTCTTATAAGTTGCTTTTAAATAACGGCTTGACTGTCCCGGACAATTACCAAACATCCTGAGCCTCCTTCTGCTACTTTACCTTGTAATCCCCTTCGTGCCTCTCCTTGAGTTCCCCCAACTTGCTTTTATTCCAGTTCTCTATCCTTGAAAAATACCCTACTATCCTTGTAATATGGTACACGTCTCTACCCTGAACCACCTGCTTCCTTAACACCGGCCATTCATTGTTCTCAATGGCTTCAGGAGTAAAATGGGTAACTGTATCATACTTCTCCGAACCTACAAAATACCCGTTAACCCCTTCGTTCTCCCCTTCCTTCCAGGCAAACCCGTCATCAATACACGTACCGATAAAATCCTTAACTTCCATTACTCTTCCTCCTTTCCTTTATATTATGCAACATCCGCAATATTGTGCTGTTTCAACACCTCCATCATTTTTTCCTTCGCTTCATCCCATACCGGTTTCATCTTGCACTTACTTGAATTCTTGCAGATAAAACAGTCATTTAAATTCAAGGGGCCCTCCACGGCAGTTATAATATCATAAACGGATATATTCTCAGGCTTTTTTGAAAGCCTGAACCCGCCCTTGTTCCCCCTTATTGAATGAATTATCCCGTTACGCACAAGCCTGCTGAATACTTTCACGAGAAAATATTCGGGAACGTTCTGGCACTTCGCGATTTCTGCGACATGAACTGCGTCATCCACGTTCTTTGAAGCGATATAAACAACACCTCTGAGGGCATATTCTCCCGCGCGCGATAACTTGAACATGGCTTCTCCTTTCATGACTTACATGACCTTATTAGTCTTATTATATACTATAACCTTATTCTTGTCAAGTATTTTCTTGAGAATGTTTTTTTACACCCAAAAAAAAGGTTGACTAACTTGATTGAAATGAGTATAATTTTGGCTCGGCAATAAAGTTAGTAAAACTGTTATATTAAAGAAATTAAAGAAAAAAGAAAGGAGTAAATTAAACAATGGGAATTCAATGGCTTGACATGCTGATTATCTTTTTGTACTTCATCGGCATACTGGTAATTGGTTTTATTTTCAAGAAGTACGTAAAATCATCAGAAGACTATTTTCTTGGAGGCAGGTCCCTCCCCTGGTGGGCAATCGGAATGGCTATAGTCGTATCCGATATAGGCGCCCATGAGTTTATAGGCGGAGCAGGGGGCGCCTACAGGTTCGGTTTCGTTCAGGGCAACTATGACTGGATAGGCTGTATCCCGGCAATGGTGATATCCGGGCTGTTTTTTGTTGCTTACTTCTGGAGAGCCGGCGTTTATACCGTACCCGAGTACCTGGGACGCAGGTATAATATATGGATAAGGGTAATTCAGGCTATAGTATGGACACTGTTCATGATAGGCCTTACAGGCATCCTGTTCTGGATTATTTCTATATTCCTTAATGAAACCCTGGGCTGGCCCATGTATATTTCAATACTGGTAACCGCCATCGTCGGAGGTATATGTGTAGTATCCGGAGGGATGGGCGCTGTCGTTATGAATAACGTACTACAGCTGGTTGTCATGTTTGCGGGCGGTATTGCCATAATCGGCCTTGGGATTCACGCATCAGGCGGAATGGGGAACATAGTTGACAATATCAATAACCTTGGCCCCGAGTTTGCAGACCACTTTAAACTGATGCTGCCAACGAATACTAAAACGCCGTATCCGTGGACTGCCATATTATTCGGACTGGCGTTTGTTCTTTCACCGGCATACTGGATTGCCAACCAGTCAATAGTGCAGAAAGCGCTGTGCGCAAAGAACGAGTGGAATGCAAAGGCAGGGATGCTCTGGGCAGCGGTATTGAAAACATTCATTCCGCTGTTGATAGTCATTCCCGGGCTGATAGCGCTTTCCATGACAGCAAACGGGCTTAGCGACGGTGACAGGGCAATCCCATTCCTGATAAAGGAACTACTGCCCATAGGGCTCAAGGGGCTCGTATTCGCTATATTCTTCGGAGCCATGATTGCAACAATAATAGGACTTGCCAGTTCTGCCGCAACGATGTTTACAAAGGATTTCTACCAGCTTATTGCTGTTAAAAACAAGCCTGACAAGCACTATCTGCTGGTTGGAAGAATTTCAACGGTGGTTGTCCTTCTACTTGGAATCCTGATATCCTCGCGCGGTAAAATATTCGAGAATATCGGTATCTTCGCCGCGATGCAGACGATGCTTGCAGTATTCCAGGGCCCAACGTTCGCGATATTGCTGCTGGGTATGTTCTGGAAGAAGGCGAATTCGGCAGGAGGGCTGGCGGGAATGATTACAGGAGTTGTAGCGGCTGTGCTGATGTTTATATTCAGCAAGCAGATCTTCCCGGGTTACGCGGACCCATTCCTGTTTATTGCATGGTGGTCATTTGTTGTAGGACTTGTGGTTACAATAGTGGTAAGCCTGTTCAGCAAAAAAGCATTGTCGGATGACAAGCTTAAGGAACTTACTTACTCGTCATCTGCGATTAATGAATAAAATAAACCGTATTTTCGAAAGGAGGATGTATGTTCTTTTCATTTTTTGACAAAATACCGATGTTCGGCGCAAAAATTATTGTAATACTGGTCCTGGCCGTAATCATGATAAGTGTCTGGGCTCTCCCGAATAAGTATATTTATAAGGGAATCGATAAGCCGAAACTGGGGCACAACCTTAAGCTCTGGGTTACAGGTTTAATGATAGTCCAGATAATTATATACATGATATTTTAATATCTTTTAAATTTAAGGAGGTAGAGATGGCTGATATAGATGTAAAAAAAGAAGCAGAAGATAAAAAACGTGAAGCTGAATCATTACTTATCCTCGGGATTTTTTCGATAATAATAGGGGCAATACTGTTCTTTGCCATATTATTTACCAGTACGGGGCCCGGCAAGGTTGCTAACTTCTCGGTGGGATTGATACTGTTTATACTTGGGATATCAATATACCTGAAGGGAAAAAAAACCGGCAAAACCAGCGCATAAAAGAGAAGGGAGTACTTTTTTGGGAAAAAAACTAATCGCCGGGGTTGACCTGGGCGGTACCAAGATAAAAGCGGGTATTATAGATTTCAATGGCGAGGTTAAGGGAAGTCCCGTTGTAGTACCAACGAAGGCAGAAGAACCGGGCGACACGATAGTAGCCAGGATGGTGGAGGCAATAAACGACGCCATCGGCAATGCAGGCGTTTCTATCGATGATATTGCCGGTATAGGCATAGGTTCCCCCGGGCCTCTTGATATTAAGAACGGGATAATACTTAACACCGCGAACCTGCCGACTCTGAATAATTATAACCTTAAGGAAAAAATAGCTGCCGCTTTCAATGTGCCCTTTTATCTTAACAACGACGCCAACTGTTTTGCGCTTGGCGAGTGCTGCTTCGGAGCTATAAAGGGCGTAAAAGACGCTTTCGGCGTAACCCTGGGCACGGGGTACGGATGCGGAATAGTGATAGACAGGAAGATCTACACGGGGGCTACGGATACAGCAGCGGAAATAGACCTGTGTCCCTACCTTGGCGGTACGCTGGAGGATTATATATCAGGACGAGGGGTTGTAAGGATATACAAGGAAATTTCAGGAAAGGAAGGCAAACCTCCCGAGATTGCCGACCTGGCGAGGAAAGGCGATGCTGATTCGGTGAAGACCTGGGAGGAATTCGGCAAACACCTCGGGATTTCCCTTTCCTTTGCAGTTAATATACTGGACCCGGGAGTGATAATAGTGGGCGGTTCATTGAGTAACGCGTATGACCTGTTCTCCGGTAAAATGATTGAAACTATGAACGCTAACATCAATCCTATGCCGAGAGAAAATATAAAAGTTGTAAAGGCCATGCTTGGGGACAATGCCGGTTTTATTGGAGCCTGCTGCCTGGTCATATAGTGTAATCATTCACAGAGCAGTATAGTATTCTCACTCTTCGCTCCTTGACGCTGAAGCAAAATACTTCCAGCATATGTAAAAATCTGTTAAACTCGGAAATTTTATGAAAATAAAAAAATCAAATAAGAACGTTTTTACAACGCTTGCCAGGGTATCCCAAACTCCCCTGATATCCGTGATAATAATGAGCAATGACAAAGTTCAGGACATAAACTCCCCGGCCCTGGATAAACTCTTTGAGGGGCGAAGGAAGCTCAAGCTCACGGACATTACAGCTCCCGCGGTTAAATCAGCCCTAAAGAAAAGAGAACTCCTGGTAATCGATAATTTAGACCGCAGCGCCGGTTTAAGGAAGCTCAAACAAATAGGCATTAACTCCTTAATCGTAACCCCCTTCAAGGAAAAGGATGTTGAAGGAACAGTTGTATTCTACTATAACAAAAGCAAGCATCCGGATATCAGTGTAATGAAACTGATGCCCTGCATAAGCCACCTGGCATACCACAATTTGTATGACGAATCCCTACATGAAAAAATTGAGCAACTAAAGAAGTCCTCTAACATGGATGGACTAACGGGTCTTTATAATCACAGGTACTTCCATGAAGCGCTTACAAAAGAGTTGCTGAGGGCTCAGCGTTTCAAGTTCCCGATTTCTATAGCAATGATCGATATTGACCATTTTAAGAAGTATAATGACACAAACGGGCATCCCAGGGGAGATGCTGTGTTAAGGGAAATTGCGGGTATATTAAGG
>JAUXDE010000011.1 GCA_030618495.1 Clostridia bacterium | reverse complement strand
TAATAGAAAATACTGTCTTTAGCGGGTTTGTAATTGCCTGGCGTTTTGCCACCTGGCCGGACATTTCCTCGCCATTCTTAGCGAAACCAACCACCGATGGCGTCGTCCTGCTCCCCTCCGCGCTGGAAATAACCACCGCCTTGCCTGCCTCCATAACAGCCATGCAGGAATTCGTTGTTCCTAAATCAATACCAATAACCTTACTCATTTCTTCTCCTCTCCTTCATTATTCCTTTTTTTAGTTTCTTCGTGTTTTGCCACCACAACCATTGCCGGGCGTATAACCCTGTCAGCAAGCGTATACCCTGCCTGAATCTCTTCTACAATCTTGTTGTCCTCATCTTTCCTGCCTTCCCTTGTCATTACCGCATGATGCAGATTGGGGTCAAACTTCTTGCCCGCCGATTCAATCTTCTTCAACCCCTCTTTCTTAAGCACATCCATCATGTGTTTGTAAATCAGTTTTATCCCTTCAATGACGGACTTAACGTCACTGCTTTTCTCTACCGTGGAAATAGCTTTTTCAAAACTGTCAAGCACAGGAAACATCCCGGCAATAACTTCAGCTTTGCCGTACTTTGCCAGTTCGCGGGATTCACGTTCAACCCTTTTTCTGTAATTCTCAAATTCAGCCTTAAGCCGCAGTAGCTGTTCATAATAGTCCCCTGATTCTTTTTTCTTCTCATCCAGGGATTGTTTTAATATTTCCAGCTCGTTTATCTTTTCTTCCGCTTTAAGGCTTTCAATATCACCTTCAACCTTACCGTGCTTTTTACTGTCCTTCTTGCTATCAGCTTTTTTCATCATGCATTTTCTCCGTCATATCAACCTTTTTTGTTTTTCAGCATTTTATTTACAAACCGGGAAACATATTCAACAAGGGAAATCATTTTTGAATACTCCATCCGTTTCGGTCCGATTATTCCCAGCACCCCCACCGTCCTGTCATCAGTCCTGTAAGTTGAAGTCACCATGCTGCAGTTCTTCATCTTTGGTTCAATCGATTCTTCGCCTATTACAACTTTAATACCTTCTCCATCCGTTATTGACTGCAATACATTAGCTAATCTTTTTTTCTCTTCTATTGCCTCAAGTATCGGCTTTATCTGGGAATAATTATCATAATCCTTATCTGAAAATATTTTACTTGAACTCTCAAGGTACATTTCCCTGTCGGTGAAATCAAACGCTTTCTTGAAGAAGGTTTTTAAAATCCTCATATCCATGCGATACCTGTTAAATTCCCCTTCAACTATGTGGTCCATTTCCTTCTTTGCCTGGCTCAGGCTCAACCCGGATAATTTCTCGTTTAATACTTCCGATAACCTCTCGACAAATGAATGGGAAAGGGTTTCATTAAAACCCAGGGTTTTGTGCCTTACTATTCCTTTGTCTGTTACCAGAATAACCAACAACTTGTTATCATCAAGCAGCACTATCTCTATATGCTTCAATCTGCTCTTGTCAAATTTCGGCACCATCACAAATCCCGCATAAGATGATATCAGTGATAACATATGAGTCGTTTTGCTCAGGATTTCATCGTGTTCGCTCTTTCTTTTCCGGTACTCCTTCCTGATTCTATCCATCTCATCAATCGTTAGATACTGCACTTTTTCAAGCGCTTCAACGTAAAAACGATACCCCCTGTCGGTCGGAACACGCCCCGCCGATGTATATGGATGGGTCAGGTAACCGCTGTTCTCAAGTTCCAGAAGTTCGCTTCTGATTGTGGCCGGACTTAAATTAAATCCGCGCTGTTTGGCTATAATCTTTGAACCCACGGGTTTTGCGGTTTTTATATACTGGTGTATTACCACCTGCAGTATTCTGCTTTTCCTGTCGGTTAACGTCATTTTTTGCATGGAAACCTCACACCAAAAAATTAGCACTCTACAAAAAGAGTGCTAATATAATACTAAAATCATTATTATATGTCAACTAAATTTAGAAATGTCTTTTTATATTACAATTTCAGCATTCTGGCATCAATAATTTCTTCTATGCTTTTTATCTTCTTCATCAAACCCTGGGACACACTGGAATCTATGTTAATAACGGTGATGGCAGTACCGCCGGCTTTGCTCCGCCCCGTCTGCATACTTGCGATATTTATTTTATTTTCGCCCAGCATGGTTCCGAGCTTGCCGATAACACCGGCCTTATCCCGGTTGTAGCACAGAAGCATGTACTTGCCCGGAACAACGTCCACTTTATACTCCTTTATGCGGACAATTCTTGCATCCTTACTGCCAAACAACGTTCCCGCTATCCTGTCTGTACCCTTACCTGATTCAACACTCACTTCAATCAGGTTGGCATAGTCCTTGTCCAAACCGCTTGTCTTGCTCTCTTCAACTTTTATACCACGGTCTGCGGCAATTAACGATACATTAATCAAATTGACGCTGTCTTTCTCAAGGACGGGTTCCAGGAATCCCTTTAAAACTGACAGCGTTAATGGCGTTATATTGTATTTTATTATATCACCAAAGTACCTTATACTTATTTTACTGACGCTTCCTTCTCTTATCTGTGTCAGCAGCATCCCGAGTTTCTCCGAAAGTTCTATATACGGCCGGAGTATTTTCATCTGTTCGTTGTCAACTGCCGGCATATTAACGGCATTGATTACCATGCCCTTTTCAAAATAGGCCAGAACCTGTTTTGCAAGGTCAACCGCGACGTTTTCCTGGGCCTCCCTGGTTGAAGCCCCGAGGTGGGGTGTGACAACAATATTATCCACATCCATGACTGGGCTGTCCAGCGCCGGTTCATTCTCATAAACATCAAGGGCAGCGCCGGCAATCCTTCCCGTCTTTACCGCCTCAGCAAGATCCTTTTCATTAACTATGCCGCCCCGGGCGCAGTTTATTATCCTTACGGTTTCTTTCATCTTTGCTATTGTATTTTTATTAATTAAATATTTTGTTTCCTTGGTCATCGGCACATGAATCGTAATGTAATCGCTTTGGCTGAACAGCTTCTCAAGTGTAACCAGTTCAACACCCATCTCTCTTGCCCGTTCCTTGCTCATGATAGGGTCATAACCTATAACCTTCATTACCAGCCCTATTCCTCTCTTGGCAACTTCCCCGCCTATCCTTCCCAGCCCTATCACTCCAAGGACCTTGTCCCTCACCTCTGTCCCCATAAACTTCTTCTTATCCCATTTTTTATTCTTTATGGACATGTGCGCCTGGGGTATATTTCTTGATAACGACATCATCAGCCCTATTGCGTGTTCGGCAGCCGATACGGTGTTTCCCCAGGGGGTATTCATCACTATAATACCTTTCTTACTGGCATAAGGAATATCTATATTATCAACCCCCGTACCCGCCCTGCCGATTATCTTGAGCTTCTTTCCCGCATCAATAACGTCCTTTTTCGCCTTAGTTTTACTGCGGACCAGCAGGACATCATACTCCCCGATGCAGCCAAGCAGTTCATCGGGGCTCATGTCCGTCTTAACATCCACTTCTATTTTCTTGTTCTTCTTCAGCATATCTATGCCGGTTTTTGACATCTTGTCGCTTATCAGAACTTTAATCATGTTTCCCTTCCTTATTCTATTTTATATTAACGGTAACAGGACTGCTATTTTCTTAGTAATTCCTTCTCTACCGCTGCTACACCCCTGCCAAGTTCCACCTTGTGCCCCATTTCATTCAACATCATTTCAAGCGCTGAAATCGCAATGATGATATCAAAATCATACATATACCCCATATGCGCAATCCTGAATATCTTTCCCTTGTAATCCGCCTGCCCGCCGGCAATTCCAACACCGTATTCATCCCTCATCCTTTTTACAAGGGCAGCGCCGTCAACACCTTCGGGGACTCTCACGGAAGTTACAACATCACAGGGCGTTTCCGCAAACATCTTCAGCCCAAGCGCTCCAACCCCGGACCTGGTCGCGGAAGCCAGTCTTGCGCAGCGTTTGAAGACATTTTCCAACCCTTCCTTCTTAATTAAGTTAATAGCTTCGTTAAGCGCGGCTATGAGGCTTACGGCAGATGTGAAAGGCTGTGTTTTTTTCTCAAAATTCTTTTTATAGGATTTTAGATCAAAATAGAATTTAGGCAATGTTGAGTTTTCCACTAACTTCCACGCCTTCCGGCTTGCGCTGATGAAAGCAAGTCCGGGTGGAAGCATTAATCCCTTCTGGGAGCCCGCAACGGTCACATCAACATTCCATTCATCCATTCTGAACTCCTGCCCCGCAAGACCGCTGACGGCATCAACAACCAGAACCGCATCAGTATCCTTGATTAATGCGCCGAGGGCGGCCAGGTCGTTTACTATACCGGTTGAAGTTTCCGTAAGCTGTGTAAAAACAGCCTTGATTTCAGGATGAGCCTTCAGTTTTTTCTCAACGTCTTCCACCCTTGCCGCTTTTCCCCAATCGTAGGCAATCACTTCTGCCTTTACTCCGTATTTTCCTAATATATCCCTCCACCTTTCACCGAATTTTCCCGTTTCAAGCACCAGCGCAGTATCATCCCGTGAAAGCAGGTTGACCACCGCGGACTGCATTGCCCCGGAACCCACCGATGGGAATATATAAACATCCTCCTTCGTCTGAAATATGTGCTTCATCCCTTCAGAAGCTTCCATGAATAACTTGCTGAATTCCGGAGTCCTGTGATGAATAATCTCCTGGGCCTCCGCTAACCTGACACTATTCGGCACCGGTGTCGGTCCGGGTGTTAATAAATACTTTTTCATTTCTTCTCCTTTCTTGGAATTATGGGGACACGTACTTAATTTTAATTTGGGGACACGTACCTAATTATTTATTATACTAAAGAATTGTTCAGCATTATGTTTTTTAAGAATAATTAGGTACGTGTCCCCAAATTATCCCATGTCTCCATAATTCTACACGTACGGCAAGTGTTCGTACGGAGTTTTCCCTTGCTTCCTTTTTTGATTTATTTTCTTTGGTTTTTCCACAAGAGAAACCTTAATTACATCGTAAATATTATTGATAGGAATAAGTTTTAACTTGTCCTGGATTTTTTTTGGAACTTCCTCCATATTTACCTTGTTGTCTTCAGGGAAAACGACGGTCTTTATGCCTGCCCTGTGCGCTGCCAGGATTTTATCCTTAAACCCGCCAATAGCCAGCACTCTTCCCCTTAAGGTTATTTCACCTGTCATTGCAAGATCCTTCTTCACAGGTTTGTTGGTCAGAGCTGAAAGCAGCGCCGTTACCATTGCAACTCCGGCAGAAGGGCCATCCTTGGGTATTGCTCCCTCGGGAATGTGAATATGAATTTCCTTGTCTTCATAGAACTTTTCGGATAAACCGAACTTCTTTGCATTTGACCTTATGTACGAAAGAGCGGCATGGGCCGATTCCTGCATAATATCACCAAGCTTGCCTGTCAAATTTAACTTGCTCCTTCCCTTCATTATGGCAACTTCTATTGAAAGTGTTTCCCCTCCCATTTCAGTCCATGCAAGTCCCGTGGCTACCCCTACCTTATTCTTCTTGTTATCATCACGGATGTATTTTGGCACACCAAGGTATTGGCGCACATTCTTCTGTACAATACTCACCTTTGACTTCGTTTTGCCGTTTTCAGCGATTTCCCTTGCAACCTTACGGCAGATATTGCCTATTTCCCTTTCCAGGTTCCTTACCCCGGCTTCCCTTGTATAATCAACGATTATAGCATCAATCCCTTCCTTGGTATATTCTATGTCGGTCTTCTTGAGTCCGTTCTCCCCTATTTGCTTTGGAACGAGATACTTCCTGGCAATTTCAATTTTCTCTTCCTTGGTGTACCCTGGGAATTCAACTACTTCCATCCTGTCCAATAATGACGGATGAACGGAATGCAGGGTATTTGCCGTGGTTATAAACAGAACATTCGACAGGTCAAACTCAACTTCCAGGTAATGGTCGGCAAAAGTACTGTTCTGTTCAGGGTCAAGCACTTCAAGCAGCGCGGCAGATGGGTCACCGCGAAAGTCCTTGCCTACCTTGTCTATTTCATCGAGCAGGAATACGGGATTTTTCGATTTTACCTTACTCAGGGATTGAATTATTCTGCCCGGCAGCGCCCCTATGTATGTTCTCCTGTGCCCGCGTATTTCGGCTTCATCATGCATTCCTCCCAGTGAAACACGGTTAAACTTCCGCCCCATTGCCCTTGCAACCGAACGCCCTAAAGAAGTCTTGCCTGTGCCGGGGGGACCAACGAAACATAAAATAGGCCCTTTTATCTTTTTTGCCAATTTGCATACGGAAAGGTATTCCAGGATCCTGGACTTTGCCTTCTTAAGTCCATAATGGTCCTCGTTAAGAATTTTCTCGGCATCCCTGATAACTATCCTGTCTTTTGTCCCTACCGACCACGGCAACTTTATGAGACAGTCAATGTAAGTCCTTATGACCGTTGCTTCAGGCGAATACGGCGTCATTTTTTCGAGCCTGGAAAGTTCTTTCTTCGCCTGTTCGTTTGCTTCCGAAGACATTCTTGCTTTTTTAATCTTCCCCCTCAATTCATTTATTTCCTTTAAGGTTTCATCGGTTTCATTTAGTTCTTTCTTTATAGCCTTCATCTGTTCATGCAGGTAATATTCCTTCTGGGTTTTCTCTATCTGGCCCCTTACCCTTCCCTGTATTTTCTTCTCAATTGAAAGAACTTCAATTTCGCTGGAGAGGATTTTTGAAATCTCCATCAACCTGGCGTATACGTCAATAGTTTCAAGAATTACCTGCTCCTGTTTTATTTTTGCCAGGATATGCGAGGCAATCACGTCCGCCAGCCTGCTCGGGTTTGATATGTTATTTACCGTGGCAATGGTCTCAATTGGTATCCTGTTATTCAATTTCACATACTGCTCAAAAAGATTCACTACGGTGCGCATAAGAGCTTCTGTCTGGCGATTAACAACCGTTTTCTCATCAACCTTTTTTATCTTTACGCGCAACATGCTTTCTTCCTTATAGAACTCTGTTATTTCACCTCTTTGCAATCCTTCAACCAGGATCTTTATAGTACCATCCGGAATTTTCAACAACTGTAAAACCTCGGCAACAGCCCCTACCCTGTAAATATCATCCCTTCCGGGGTCTTCAACCTGCATATTTTTCTGTGTTGCCAGAAATATCAGCCTCCCCTTAAGCATCGCCTCCTCAAGGGCTTTGATGGACTTCTTGCGGCCCACGGCAAGTGGTATAACCATATAAGGAAACACTACCACGTCCCTGACGGGCAGTAAGGGCAGGATCTCGGGAACAATAATTTCTTTCTTTTTTTTATTATCGTTAAAAATCATAAGGGCTCCTTGATATTATTTTTCAGGCCTGCGGTTATGCTATTTTTTTACGTCTTAATATTGGTTTTTTCTTCCTTTCTATTATATCAGCATCAATTATACATTCTTCAAGGTCCTGCCTGTCAGGTAGTTCATACATGATTTCACACATTATCCCCTCAATAACGCCCCTCAGCCCCCTGGCGCCGCTGGGTTTTTTCCTGGCTTTATGCGCAATCAGCCTCAGGGCATCATCCTTTACCGTTAACTTCACTCCTTCCAGCGAGAATAATTTCTTGTATTGTTTAATGAGAGCATTCTTTGGCTTTACGAGTATTTCAGCGAGCATTTCTTCATCAAGTTCATGCAAAGATGCGACAACGGGCAGTCTTCCTATCAATTCAGGTATAAGCCCGTAATTTAAAAGGTCTTCCGGTTCAACGTGTTTCAGTATTTCACCTATGTTCTTTTCCTTCCTGCTTCTAATGTCCGCCGTGAAACCCAACCCCCTTTGCTTTATCCTGGCTTCAATAATTTTTTCCAGCCCGTCAAAAGCGCCCCCGCAGATAAAAAGTATATTCTTAGTGTCTATTTCAATAAAACTCTGCTGGGGATGTTTCCTGCCTCCCCGCGGCGGAACGTTTGCTCTCGTACCCTCTACTATTTTTAATAACGCCTGCTGTACCCCCTCACCTGAAACATCTCTTGTAATCGAAATATTTTCCGACTTGCGGGCAATCTTGTCAATTTCATCAATATAGATTATGCCCCTTTCTGTTTTTTCCCTGCTGTAATTGGCGCTCTGCAGCAGGCGCAACAGTATGTTCTCAACGTCTTCTCCAACGTATCCTGCCTCGGTCAGTGTGGTTGCATCCGCTATGGCAAACGGCACGTGCATGTACTCGGCAAGCGTCTGGGCAAGCAGCGTCTTACCCGTACCTGTCGGTCCTATTAATAATATATTGGATTTCTGGATTTCAACATCATCCAGCTCACTTTTTTTGCTCTGGCTGAAATTACTCAGCCCAACTCTTTTGTAATGGTTATAAACAGCAACTCCAAGCACCTTTTTCGTCTCACTCTGTCCGATTACGTATTTATCAAGAACCCTGACAATTTCACTTGGCTTGGGAACGGATTTTATAGTGTCCCTGCTTTCCTCGCTTATGATTTTATTCAGAAGTTTATAGGATATATTAATGCATTCATCACATATGTATACACCCTGCCCCCCAATCATTTTCTTCACCTCATGCTTTTTCTTGCTGCAAAAAACGCATTGAAAATTATTCTGTCCTGAAACGTAAGCCATATTCCTTACTTCCTTTTCTCTATTACTTCATCTATCAACCCGTATTCTTTTGCCTGTTCAGCGGTCATGAAAAAATCCCTATCAGTATCTTTTTCTATTTTCTTGATGGGTTGACCGGTATGCTTTGCAAGAAGTTCATTCAGCCGCCCCTTCATGCGCATGATTTCCTCAGCCTGTATCCCTATGTCGGTTGCCTGCCCCTGCACTCCACCCAGTGGTTGATGTATCATTATCCTGGCATTTGGCAGCGCAAAACGTTTCTTTTCCGTACCTGCCGTAAGAAGCAAAGCGCCCATGCTTGCAGCCTGCCCCATACAGATACAGGAAACTTCCGGTTTTATATATTGAATGGTATCATAAAGCGCCAGGCCTGCCGTCACAACTCCTCCCGGGCTGTTGATATAAATGGATATTTCCTTATCCGGATTCTCCGCCTCAAGAAACAGCATCTGCGCAATCAGCACATTTGCAACCTCATCTACTATGGGAGTGCCTACAAATATTATTCTATCTTTCAACAAACGTGAATAAATATCATAAGCTCTTTCTCCTCTTGGCGACTGTTCCACTACCATGGGAATTAATTGAGCTTTCAATTTAAGCCTCCTCTAATTTCATTTTATCGTCCGGTTTGGATTTAACATACTTCTTCTTGATTTTAGCATTTTCAATAAAATAATCAAACAATTTTTCCGTTAATATTTGCTCTTTAATAGAATTAATGTTTTTATTAAAGAATTTTTCAATTTCATCCGCTTTATACTTTTTCTGCTCGATTATCTTTTTCTTTTCTTTCTTTATATCTTCTTCCTCGGCTTTAATATTCTCCTTTTCAATGACCTTTTTGAATATCAATGCGCTGCGAACTCTTTTTTCGGCAACAGGATAATACTTTTCCCTTAGTTCCTTCTCCTCATTCTCGGTAAGTTTTTTCATACCATAGCTCTGTTTCAAATACTGTAACGTGTAGCCATATTCCTCTTCAACCAGCGATTTTGGAACCGGGAACGGGTTCCATTCAATCAAGGAATCAATGATTTCATTCCTGACAGAATCGTCAAATTTTTTCTCCTCATTTTTTACGAGGTTTTTCCTTATACTATCCAATAGTTCTTCGGCTGACTTAAACCCCATGGTTTTGGCTAATTCATCATCCGGGGCCGGCAGCGATTTTTCCTTGATTTCATTTAACGTTACGCTAAAATCAATCCCCTTGCCCGCGAAGTCCTTCTTGTAATAGTTATCATCAAAAACCACCGACAACTTTCTCTTTTCCCCTTTTTTCATGCCGGTTATTTTATTTATAAAATCCTTTGATATGAAATCCCCTCTCATGTCAACAAGCTGCCCTTTACCCGAAGCCCCACCGGCAGGCTTTCCGTCCATATAACCCTGGTAATCTATAACGGCATATTTTTCTTTTTCCGCAATCTCACTTGCGGAAGCCACGAGCTTTGCATTTTGCTGTTGTAGTTTATCAAGCACTTCTTTGACATCCCGCTCTTTTATTTCCTTTATCTCTTTTTTGACCTTAAAATTCTTATATTTTTTTACCTCAAACACCGGCATTACTTCAACGGTTGCCTTGAACACTGCTGATATGTCTTTTCCAAAATCATACTTTAAATCACTTATTTTTGGAGTTGCAATTACATTTAGATTATTCTCTTTTAAGGCGCTTTCCAGGGTTTCGGGAATCAATGACCTTATCACTGCCTCATTACGCTCCTCGGTAAACTTCTTTTTTACCATGTCAACCGGGACCTTTCCTTTCCTGAACCCTTTTATTTTAGCTGATTTCAAGAGTTTCCTGTCCGCGGTTTCAAGCTCACGCCTGATATTCTCCGTTGGTATATTAACCTCAAGAACTACTTCACAATCTTTTTCCTTTATTATCTGTGTCTTCAATAATATTCCTTTCTTATCCGTTAATGCCTCATGCGAGAGGGGGGATTTGAACCCCCATCCCTATAAGGGACCAGATCCTAAGTCTGGCGCGTCTGCCAATTCCGCCACCCTCGCTTAACGCTCTGTCTCAGAGCACTTTGGTACGCCATGAGGGAATCGAACCCACAACCTTCTGCTTAAGAGGCAGTTGCTCTACCGATTGAGCTAATGGCGCACCTTCTTCTTTTTCTATTGGACACGCCCGGGGCGACTCGAACGCCCGACCTGCGGATTCGAAGTCCGACGCTCTATCCAGCTGAGCTACGGGCGCTCATTTTTTTGTAATTATAGTTAATTATATAATAATGTAAAGGAAAATTTGGGAATCCCGGGTCAGTTCTTTACATTTAAAGTATAATACGACAAAACATACAGAAAATATATATTCAAGTCTGGATAATTATTTTGTTGTCAGTATTCTTTCATTCTTCGTAAATCTGAATACATCCTCAATCATTTTTTCCTCTGCGCGTGATAGTTTCTTATTCCTGCGGCCCATGACTCTCTTCGTAGTTTCCCTGGCTTTCTTTAAATCATAGGTGGCCATTTTCTCCGATTCTTCCCACACAAATGAAGGGATGTACTTCTCGGGTATGCCCGCACCCAGTATGTTACACATTATTCCGGCGATTGAACCTGAATACATCTTCGTACCAATACTGGTCTTCGTGTAATCCCCGATAAACATGCCCACGAACATCGATCCGCTGTCAATATATTTTCCTTCGGTATAAACCCTGACATTGCTGTAGTTGTTTTTCAAATCACTGTTATCGGTTGCCGCAGCGAGATTTGCCCACATGCCGATGTATGAATGCCCTAAAAACCCCTCATGCTGTTTGTTGCTGTATCCGTGAATTATCGACCCCTCCACTTCACCGCCTACTTTGCATACTTCGCCGATACTCGTCCCCTTGTATATTTTAGAACACGCCTTTACAAGTGATTTTCTCCCTATATACACCGGCCCCTCTATAACCGCGTTCGGCATTACGGTAACACCGTCATCTATGTAAACAGGGCCTTCCTCCGCATTTAGGATAACCCCCGGCATAATTTTTGTATTTTTGCCTACGTATACAAGTTTCTTGTTAATTATATGAGCCCCAGCGTATATTTTACTTTTTAAAACTCCCCCTCCGCCGCGCTTTTTAAAATCTTTTTCTATCTGTTCCGGATTCATATGGACAATATCCCACAAGTAATCGATTATCGCAACGTTAACCTTTTTAACCTTTACCCTGGTTTTCAAGTTCTTTATCACATTATCCGTGAGGAACGAAGACGGCTTTAATAAGACCGCGTTATCTTTGTTCAACCTTGCATAAACCAGCGTATTATCCATTATTCCCATTTCTTCATCACCGGATACCGGAATAGGGTCATTCATTACTACTCTTCCGTTAATAAAAAGACATCCGTCTTTACTGATATCGTTAACCTTGTAACTATACCTTTCTTTCACTACGTCCTTAAGATACTCCCTGCAGAATAAATTAACGCTTATATTCGGGTACTCCCGGATTATTTTACTCATCAGGCTTTCCATACCGCATCTTATTTCATAAACCGCCCTCGTATGAGCCAGCGGTGTAAGCCTGACGTTTTTTCTGTCCTCAAAAATACAGATATTTCTTTTCATTTTTGCTCCTAAGTGCTTTAACTATAAATATATGATATAACAACATGTTACCATCCAGAAGAATACAACCGTAATTATTGATTTATCCTTCAGTATTATCCTGGTGGGATTTCCCCCCAGTTCTTTCTTATAAACAAGATAAAAGTACCTGAAAATCCCGTAAATAACGAACGGAACGGTGTAAATAAGGTTACCTGTCCCGAATTTGGCGATGGTTTCCGAAGACACAGTGTAAAGAGCATAGGACATTATGGTAAGCGCCGATACCACGGATATCATCTGGTCCAGAAAAGCAGGACTGTATTCCTCCAGGACTTTCCTGTGACCGGTGGCTGAACTTTCCATAAATACCAGTTCGTGCCTGCGCTTGCAGAACCCGAAGAACAGTGAAGCAAACAACGTGCATAGTATCAACCATGTTGACGTACTCACTTCAATAACCGCTGCTCCTCCAAGAACACGCAGGACAAACCCCAGGGCTATCACTATAACATCTATCACAACTTTATGTTTCAGGGATAAGGAATAAGCAATATTCATCAGGAAATACAGAGACAGGATAATGCCAAAATAATAATTCAGATAAAAAGCGCCCGAAAAACTAACCAGCGCCAGGAATACTGCTGCTACGATTGCGGCGGACTTACTCAGTTTTCCGGAGGCAATAGGCCTGTTGCGCTTTACGGGGTGTTTTTTGTCCTCATTAAAATCAAGAATATCATTTATCATGTAGATACTGCTTGAAACAAAACAAAACATTATAAAACCGATTGTTACAATAATTACCTTTCCCGGATATATCATTTTTTTCGCAAATATGAGCGCGGCAAACACAAACAGGTTTTTAATCCATTGATGGGGCCTCATTGCCGTAAATAATAACTTCACCATAATTTCCACCTTTTATTGAAAACTCTTTTTATTTATAAAATTATATAATAATTTAACTATATTATCAAAGGAATTTTAATTTAATTCTTTACATGTTCTTTTGTAATCTTCATATTTTTCAAATATGTATTTTTTTATATTTACCTTAAATGCATTCCTGTCAAATTTTATCGCATGATTTCTTATCACATCAGGACTGAATTCCTCAGGCCTGAATTCCTCTACGGTTTTCACCAGGGCTTCAACGGTTTGTGAATGGAAGAATTTGCCCGTTACGCCTTCAACCACGGTTTCAAGCGCGCCGCCTTTTTTATAAGCAATTACGGGACAACCGCATGACTGCGCTTCAATGGGAATAATACCAAAATCCTCATTTGCGGGGAAAACAAGCGCTTTACAGCGCGAATAATAGTCCCTCAGGGAAGAATCCGGTTGGTTTATCAGAATTTTGATATTATCTTTTGCCATTTTCTTCAACTTATTAAGCTCCGGGCCGCCGCCTATTATGACAAGCGGCAGTTTCAACGCGTTAAACGCCCTTACCGCAAGGTCAAGCTGTTTGTATGGCACGAATCTTGATACTGCAAGAAAGAAATCCTCCCTCCTTCTCCCCGTATTCCTGAAATACCCGGTATTCACGGGGGGATATATGACATCGGACTCCCTGTCATAATACATCTTTATCCTTTGTCTTACGTTATCCGATATGGCTATGAAATAATCCACTCCTTTTGAAGTATTCACATCCCATTTTCTTAAACGGTCCAGGAATAAGGGCATTAATAACCTGGCGGCAAGCCCTGTTCTATTGCTTCTGAAATACTCATCATACATGTTCCATATATAACGCATCGGGGTATAGCAGTAACTGATATGGCAGGTTGCCTTTGGCGTCCTTACGCCCTTTGCAACGCAATGGCTTGAGCTCAGCGCAAGGTCGTAACCCGAAAGGTTAAAAGCCCCGATTGCGCGGGGCATCAGTGGTAAATAATGACGGTATTTCTTTTTACCCAGGGGAAGCCGCTGGATGAAAGACGTTCTTATATCCATCCTGTTTATTATATCCGAATCTATTTTGCCGGGATCATGGACGAGTGTAAAAATAGTGGCTTCCGGGAACAACTCGCAGAACACTTCCAGGCATCTTTCCGCTCCTCCCGTTGATACCAGCCAGTCATGAATAATTGCCGTTTTCATCTTCGCCTGTTTCCTAACAAAAAATGTTCTATAAATATAACGCTGGACCATTCAATAAAAACAGTCCAGCGTTATTCCAACATCATTTTATCAGTGTGGTGTTACAGTATTAATACCAATGCCAGGTTAGTCCGGTAAAAATATTCTTCCAGAGCTTATTCACACTCCATCCATTTTTTCTTTGTAAAGCAAATGCTCCATTAAAATCTAAAGTTAATCTCTTATATAATTCGTAACTAACTACGGTTGTTGAAATTACTTCATCATCGCTACCGGCAATATCTTTGGTGAAATTGAGTTTTTGGGTCAGATTAACCTTTGACTGGTACCTGCCAAACGGCTGGAAGTACATTATTTCTGCATAAATTCTGTTCTTGTTTTTTTCCAGAACAGTATTCCCATACATCCAATTCTCTAATCCCAGCGTCCAGTCAAAGCGCTTAGAAATGTACTTATTCATTGAAACCGTGGAACGCACCTTTAAAGAATCTCCAAAAGTTGTAGTAGAAAGTTCAACTCCCTCAAAAGCAACTGGGTTGGTAACAACCGAAAAACTTGTATAACGACTGGCCTTGTAAGTATAATCTAAATTTAAGTTGAGTTCCTGTTCGGTCCTGACAGACTTACCGACAGAACTGATTGCTTCACCGGCTGTTAACTTCAGTCTTGTTCTTATTTCTTGCCTTACGCCCATTATGAAGTTCAGGTTACCGTCTAACGTAACCATCCAGTCAACCATATTTCCACTTTCGACATCTTTGTTTGTATAACTCCCTGATACATCCATCCATTTTTCAACTCTTGTCCTGGCAGCTGCGGTACCGGTAAGAACAACCAGAAACCCTGCCACAAGAATCAAAGACATACATTTTCTCATTTTTCTCTCCTTTCAAACTAGAATTCCATTTATTCTACATCTTTTCCCATTATTCTTAACTGCGTCTTCGCAAATGATTCATAGAAACTTACCTTGCCTATTCTTTTTCTTGACTCTTCAATCAGTTTCCTGTACAACTCCTCACCGTACTTCAAGTCGCCAATATATAAGGGGTCACTTGCAATCATGGCAGACCATTTAATATTTCTCAGTACCCACTGGTAGTCTTCAGGGAACGCATCCAATGTCTTGAGGTAATGTTCAATAGCCTTCTTGCTGTCAGAAGGTGAATTTTTCAGGAAATCAATCCATCCTCTTTTATCGTACGCATTCACGGCTATCGGCGAATCTTTGAGTTCGGAAAGTATCTTATCGCACCATGCCACCCCCCTTGCAATTTCAGGTTTATTAGGCATGTCACTTATAACCATCATGCTTTCATGCTCAACTATATTATCAATGCAGGTCTGCGTCACCATGTCCTTAATCGTCACGGGATACCGTAAAAACTCTTCCTTGTCGGTAAAATTGTTAACTTCCGTTATTCTTTTCACCATTTGTATGGCTTCTTCGCACTTTTTTTCAGTATCCGTTCCCGGATACTCGTCCCTGACTTTCTCCCAGTGCTTCATGGCTTTCCAGTATTTCTTTTCGCGCTGCAGGCATTCCCCTATTAAATACTTGCTTTCCTGAACGTGCTTACTGTCCGGGTAAGTGTTTATCACCTCGTTAAACCGGACAATAGCCGGTACGAAACACTCATTCTCATATAACGCGGAAGCGTATTTGTACAGGGCATTCCCCCCCTGCTCTCCCGAAGCAACCCCGAGGAATCCTCCAAGGAGAACTACCGTTATTACTAAAACCGTTAATTTTCTTTTAAGCATTATTTTCTCCTGTACTTTATTTTATTTCACAGATTCAATCTGTGTTTCAGCATAGTTTTTATAAAAACTATCATCACCTATTTTTTCGGCAGCAAGGTCACGAATTCTCTCATAGATTTCAATAGAAGCTTTCCTCTTCAACTTGTCCCTGTGGGTATCCGCGGCAAGCCTCAACCCCCTTAGAACCCATAAAACCCTGTCACCAAACAGTTCCGGCATCCTCATGTACTGTTCGACGGCTTTTGAATAATTACCTGGAAGTTCGCTTCTATAATAAAGGTAGCCCAGCCTTTCAATCGCATAAGGGGCAATGAAGGAGTCCGGGTATTCCGATATAACTTTTTCATACCAGTACTGCGCTGTTTCAAATTCATATTTCTCAAGTTCCATTTTATAACCGCTGGACACCCACGCCCTGTCCGCAAAATCATCTCCGAACCTTATATACATTTCAGCAAGTTTGTCCCTCAATTTCAGCGGGTACCGGGGATTCCTGTTTACCTCGTACTTCCTGCCGGCTACATCGTATATTCTGTTAACATCCTCCGTTATTATTTTAACCGCCTTTATGCCGTCCTTCGCTTTCTTCGCCCATTCGGTCGCGGGGTACTTCTTTATAACGTTCTCCCACTGCTGGACCGCGCGCCAATATTTCTTATTCCTCTGCAGGCATAAACCGACCTTATATTCAGCATTTGCGTTATATTTATCACTTACATTCAGGTAAACCAGTTTCAGATACTCCTCAATGGCCCTTTCAAAACACTCGTTTTCAAGCAGTTCATCCGCAACCTTTATTGACTGGCCTGAATGAACATAACTTAAAAATCCGGCGCCAAGAAAGATTGTCAGAAATAATATTATAACTCTTTTCATTAATATATTTTCTCCTTTTAATTTTGTTATTATTTGATTTTATTCTAATAAAATTGCTGCCAGAAGTCAAGATATATTTATGGAATATTTTGCGGTATTTTTGCGGGAATTGTTATTTTTACGTCAGAAATATATATTAAAACTTATTGATGCCTGGCTAATCGAATCCCCCAACGTTCCGAACGACACCGTATTATTGTTTCCTCCCGCGCCGCTGCTACCGCCAAGCAGTTCAAGATATGCCCCGAAAGACGTCTCTATTGAAAAATTTTCGGTTATGAAAAGTTCCGGTGAGATCCCGGCAATGGCATACAGCACGTGCCAGTCACCTTCGCTTGTATGGTCAATATTATCGCTGAAAAGAATGTCAAGACCCGCAAAAAGGTTTATCAGTAATATATCGCTTTTTGAAACATTCATAAGCAACTTGGGCCTTATGTTAATATTATGTTCAAGGTTTCCGCCTTCCGTTTCTAACAGTAGTTTTGCATTAACGCTGACAGCCATATCCTTCTTAAACCAGTATTTAAAAGAAATTCCGTCATGAAGCCCCGGGTCCCCCCCGTAACCGATGGCTTTTTTTTCTTCCATGGATTCCGGCACCAGTCGTTTTTCATCGTCAACTTTTACGGGAGCTTTCTTATCGTTCAGAGTATCATAATACGGGCTAAAAGCTGTTTTATCCACAATCTTCCGTTCGTTTCCCTGGCAAAATGCCTTCCCCGGCAAGAATAAAACCACAACAAGTATAATATAGATTAATTTTACGGTTACCTTCATAAACTTTACTCCTCTAAATTAGCGTGGTTAACAGGAAAACCGGGACAGTTCTGATTTTCATAAATAGTCAGAAAACATAGTGTCTCGGTTTTTACCGGTTTCTATCTGCTTTTTTCCTGCATTTCGGGCAATCGTCCTTACCATTCTCCGATGCCTTCTTCTTTGAAGCAGATGCACAGCCGGACTGTATCATCAGCATTAGCATCAAGGTACAAAGAAAAATCTTTTTTATTTTGTATACCACTCAATTCCTCCCTCTAATCATTATACAAGCACATGGTCACACCATCAATGGTTATACAACTGCGCTTTTTACCTTTCTTGAGTTTCTTTGCATATCTATCCGGGCTTGGTGATTTTACGCCGAAGGGCTCCATCATAACCTTAAACCTTACTGAAAAAATATGATCGTCCTGCGTGGAGCCGTCGTAAACATAGGCATAATCAACGTGAAACTTGAAAATATTCAGCCCAAATCCAGTAGACAATCTGCTAAAACTGTTAAATCCACCACCCGGAACCAGCATTGCCCTGTAGCCTGTCCTTAACGACAGAAAACTGAAGGGCATGTACTCAATGCCGGAATTAACTACGACACCTTCATCTATGATGTTCAAGTCCAAACCCAGGAACAGGGAATCTCCAAGGGTGCTGTAGGTTCCGCCAAGATTGAAAGTCAGCGGAAGTTCTCCACCGTTACTTAATTCCTTTATCCTGGAACCGATATTCTGCACTCCAAACCCAACAGTCAACCCTATTATACCTATGTTGTACAACCCTGCCAGGTCAACTACTAATGAATTTTGCTTTTGACCATCGACTTCCTCCTGAATGGCTTTTACATTCGCACCCAGCATTATGCTTTCATCCAGTTTTTTCCCGGCTGACATGCTGAGCGCAAGGTTGCGGGAGGAAAAATTATCTGTACTGGGATTTTCACCCATCGGGTTCTGGTAAATCGCGTTTAATCCCAGAGTCATCCCGCCAATCGGAGCTATGTAGCCTACTGACTCATAACTCATACCATTTACCCACCGGTTATAACTAAGGTTTATTTCCTGTGAATTGAAACGCCCTATTCCGGCAGGATTCAGAAAAATAGTATCCACGTCACTGGTAATGGCTCCAAGACATCCACCCAGGGCAATTGTCCTTGCGTTATACCCTACCGCCCCTATGATATCGTATTCCGATGTACTTCCATACACAACGCCGCCGGTCCCAAGGCAGAGCATGAGCGTAACCCTGATGACCGTGATAATCCTGCTAATACAAGTCCGTCTGTTCCTTTGATATAAATTCCCACTAAGTAATATGTCCATTGTTAACTCCTCCTTTTAAATAGTCTTATCCGAGTTACGACTAACTCTTATTTCTTTACAGGTCTTTTACTAAATCCTTACAAATTGCTTACAATGAGAGTATATCACAGAACGTGAATTTTGTCAAGTTAATAATTCTTTATATCGTCGCTATATAATGTGTAATATATCACATCTTTTTTACTTAGAATGCTTTTTTTGGGATTTTGAGAATCGCTTCCTTATTTGCATCCCTGGGGTTCTTTTTTGTGGAATTTGAGGTAAGTGTTTTTTAGGCAAGCGCCGAAAACAATCTTGGCAGGCGAACGGAATTGAAACATAATTATGATTTAAAATCCAGCAGGTTACTGTCCAGCACAATGGTTTCTTCCCTGCTTCTTCCCATTGAAACCAGTGACATCTTTGCCCCCACGAGCTGTTCCAGTTTCCTAATATATCTCCTTGCGTTTAACGGCAGCAATTTGAATTCCTGAATACCCCTTGTTCTTTCTTCCCAACCCGGCATTTCAATGTATACCGGTTTTATCTGCTTGAGGATTTCCTTGCTGTTAGGAAACTCAGTTATAACTTTACCGCCAACCTTATAGCCGGTACATACTTTTATCGGGGTAATCCCGTCAAGAACGTCCAGCTTGGTCAGCGCAAGACTCTTAAGGCCGTTTATGCGAACCGAATGCCTTACCACAAGAGCGTCAAACCAGCCGCAGCGTCTCGGCCTGCCCGTAGTGGCTCCGAATTCCTTACCGTACTTGCGCAGGTAACTGCCTGTCTTATCCTTCAATTCGGTCGGGAAAGGCCCCTCCCCGACTCTCGTGGTATATGCCTTTACTATACCAAGAACCCTGTCAATCCTGGTGGGACCGATTCCTGCGCCTATGCATGCCCCGCCTGCCGCGGGATTAGAGCTCGTCACGTAAGGGTAGGTGCCGTAATCAACATCCAGCATCATCCCCTGCGCGCCTTCAAGCATAACGTTTTTCCCTTCGCGTATGATGCGATCAAGAAGAACCGGCGTGTTAATAATATAATCCTTTATTAAGGGTATCTGCTTTTTACGACTATCAAGTATCTGTTTCTTTAATTCGGTTATTTTAGAAACGCTTTTTAATAAAGGCGCCTTTTCCTTAAGGTTGGTTTTAAGCAATTGCCCGAATATCTCATCTGAAAGATAATCCGCCATCCTGACTCCCGTACGGGCAACCTTGTCCGAATAGGCAGGCCCTATGCCCCTGCCCGTAGTACCTATTTTATTTGCCCCCTTCATCTTCTCTCTTAACTTATCAATATACCGGTGATAAGGCAGGATGACATGGCAGGTATCACTGATAAAAAGCCTTCCTTTTACCTTAACCTTTTTCTTCTGTAAAAATTGGATTTCTTCAATCAATGCCTCGGGGTCAACGACAACCCCGTTGCCTATAACACATATTTTCCCGGGTTCCAGTATGCCTGAAGGCACGAGATGAAGAACAAATTCCTTGCCGTCAAAAACCACCGTATGCCCCGCATTGTTGCCGCCCTGATAACGGACTATATAGTCCGCCTTTTCTGAAAGGAGATGCACGACCTTCCCCTTGCCTTCATCCCCCCATTGAGTTCCAACCACTATAAGCGTAGACATTATTTTACCTTTCCTGCCTTGTTTTACTATACCAAACCAAGACGTTTGTATATTTTCCCTATGTTCCTGACAAAATACCTGATATTGAAACACTCCTTGATTTCCTTTTCACTCAGGTGTTTTTTTACACGGATGTCCTTCATTATCAGGGTTTTGAAATCCGCCTTTCCCTTCCAGGATTTCATTGCGTTATCCTGCACTATTTTATACGCTTCTTCCCTCGATATTTCTTTCTTTACCAGTTCCAGCATAATTCTCTGTGAAAAAACCACGTCCTTGCTTATCTGCAGGTTTTTAATCATGTTTTCGGGATAAACGACCAGGTTGGTCATTAAACCGTTGAATTTATCCAGCATGTAATCAAGAAGAATCGTGCTATCCGGTAGTATTATCCTTTCAACTGATGAATGGGATATGTCCCTTTCATGCCATAGAGCAACATTCTCAAGAGAAGCCATTGCATTTGACCTTATCAGCCGCGCAAGGCCCGTTATCCTCTCGCAGGTTATGGGATTCTTCTTGTGCGGCATTGCAGAAGACCCCTTTTGGCCCTTGCTGAAGTGCTCCTCTACTTCCCTCACCTCCGTTTTCTGAAGATGCCTTATCTCAACTACAAACTTCTCCAGTGATGCCGCTATTACCGCAAGTACGGTCATATATTCCGCATGCCTGTCCCTCTGAACTATCTGTGTTGAAATCGGGTCAGGTGAAATCCCCAGTTTCCTGCACACTGATTCCTCAACTTCGGGACCCTGGTGAGCGAAAGTCCCGACCACTCCTGAAATCTTGCCCACGCTGATTATATCCCTTGCCCTATTCATCCTGTCAAGATTCCTTTTCATCTCCTGGTACCAACCGGCGAGCTTGAAACCAAACGTAATCGGTTCGGCATGAACACCGTGCGTCCTGCCCATCATGATGGCATTCTTATATTTTAACGCCTGTCTCTTAAGAATGATTATTGACTTTTTTATATCATCAATCAATATATCCGATGCCTCCCTCAACTGGAGCGAGAGCCCCGTGTCAAGCACATCGGAAGACGTCATACCCATATGTATATAGCGTGATTCCTCCCCCACGTTTTCGCCCACTGCCGTGAGAAAGGCAATAACATCGTGATTCGTAACTGCTTCTATTTCCCTTATCCTTTTTATATCAAATTTTGCCTTTTTCCTGATTGTTTGAAAGGCAGAGCGCGGAATCAGTTTTCTGTCGGCAAATACTTCGCATGCCGCTACTTCCACGTCAAGCATCTTACTGAACCTGTTCTCCTCAGTCCATATCCCTGCCATACCGGGACGCGAATATCTTTTTATCATATCAATCTCCCTAATTTATTTTTTTTCGTCTTTGACCTGCACCAGTTTTATCCCGGCTTCCCTTAACATATCCAGCGATAATTTATCTGGATAAACACCCTTGTAAATTATTTTTCTTATACCCGATTGTATTATCATTTTCGCGCAAACCACACAGGGCTGATTCGTACAGTAAAGGACGGCGCCTTTCATATCCTCTCCGCTCCTTGCGGCAAAAAGAAGAGCGTTCTGTTCCGCGTGAAGCCCTCGGCACAGTTCATGTCTTTCACCGGAGGGAATTTTCATCTTTTCTCTCAGACAGCCAATATCAGTACAATGTGTAAGACCACTAACAGTCCCGTTATAGCCCGTTGCGAGTATCCTCTTATTCATTACGACAAGAGCTCCTACTTTTCTCCTGATACACGTTGAACGTTTCCTGACAACGTCCGCAATCTCCATGAAGTACTCATCCCATGACGGACGCTTGATATTTTTCTTACCCTTTTTCATAGTAACCCCGGTTTTATTTATGATTTAAACCTACACTAATGTTTAAAGTGCCTCATTCCAGTGAACACCATTGAAATTTTGTATTCATCGCAGGCGGCTATCACTTCATCATCCTTTTTTGCGCCCCCCGGCTGAATTATGGCCGTAACGCCTGCCTTTGCGGCGGCATCAACTGCGTCCCTGAACGGGAAGAAGGCATCCGACGCAAGGACAGTGCCCTTTATCTTCAATTTCTGTTTCATTGCCTTGGCTATCGCAAGCTCGCTTGAATCAACCCTGCTCATCTGTCCCGCGCCTATGCCTATGGTCCTGTCCTTCGTGGTATAGACAATCGCATTTGACTTGACATGCTTGCAGATTTTCCATGCGAATTTCAGGGCATTCATTTCCTCATCCGTGGGTTTCTTTTTAGTCACAACCTTCAGTTCATCGCCAAACACGGCGCCATCGTTGTTCTGGACCAGCAAACCGCCCGATATCCTCTTGTAATCGTAATCCTTTTTCTTGAACTCATCTTCATTCAATACTATCAGCCGTATATTTTCTTTTTTCTTGAGCACTGCCAGCGCGGCTTCTTCAAAACGCGGGGCAATAACCGCTTCAACGAAATTTTTGCTAACCTCCAAAGCCGTTTTTTCATCAACTTCCCTGTTGAAACCTACGACACTGCCAAAGGCGCTTATGGGATCGCACTCAAGCGCCGCAAGGTAAGCCGCGCACATGTCTTTTCCCGTTGCAACCCCGCAGGGATTCGTGTGTTTGATTATCACCGAAACCGGCTCCTTGAAATCCAGAACTATCCTCCACGCCGCCTCAAGGTCCAGTATATTGTTGAACGAAAGTTCCTTGCCGTGCAGTTTCTTCAGGTTAACCAGCCCCTTGACGCTCTCTCCCGCCCTCCTGTAGAAAGCCGCCTTCTGGTGGCTGTTTTCCCCGTATCTCAGGTCCTGGATTTTCTGCATATGGATTTCAAGCCTGTCGGGAAAATCCACTTCCACCCTGTTCTCCTTTTCAAGGAACTGCTTGCCGAGATACTTGGCAATCATTTCATCGTACTTTGTCGTGTGGTCAAAAACCTCAAAAGCAAGCACCGCGCATGACTTTTCACTCACGCACCCGTCATTATTCTTCATTTCCTCAAGAATATGCTGGTATCTCGTATGATTGCATATTACTGCTACATTCTTATAATTCTTTGCCGCTGAACGCAGCATCGTAGGACCGCCTATGTCAATGTTCTCTATCGCCTCTTCCAGGGTAATACCGGGTTTCGATATCGTCCTTTTAAACGGGTAAAGATTGACTACAACCATGTCTATGAGTTCAATATTGTGCTCCTTCACCTGTTCCATGTGTTTCTCGTTTTCCCTGAGGGCAAGCAGGGCTGCATGTATTTTCGGGTGAAGCGTTTTCACCCTGCCGTCCATCATCTCTGGATACCCCGTGTAATCAGATACCGAACGCACAGGTATCCCCAGGTCTTTCAACCTTTTGGCGGTGCCTCCGGTGGAAAGAATTTCCACTCCCAGTTCGTTCAATCCTTTTGCAAATGACTCAATTCCCGTCTTGTTTGATACGCTGATAAGCGCCCTTCTGATTTTTGGCATTATTCCTCCCATTAAGAATTTATGGTTATGCTTTATTTTTTTCTT